>JBGPBR010000323.1:0-2996 GCA_041481325.1 Desulfobaccia bacterium | reverse complement strand
GATGATCCCGGCGTTCATGCTGCTGATGGTGTCCTTGGCAATGATGCTCTTGGGCTTGGCGAAGATCTCCACCCGGGGCAGCTTGGAGGCCTTGATGAACAGGGCTTCGCAAGAGATCATCACCCCGGGGGCGATGACGCCGCCCTGGTACTCCCCCTGGCGGGAGACCACGTCAAAGGTGGTGGCGGTGCCGAAGTCCACGATGATGACCGCACCGTGCACCTGCTCGAAGGCCGCCACCGCGTTGACGATGCGGTCGGCCCCCACTTCCCGGGGATTGTCGTAATGAATGGGCATGCCGGTCTTGATTCCCGGGCCCACCCACAGGGGCCGCACCTTGAGATACCGCTGGGCGAAGCCTTCCAGGGTGTTGTTCATGGGGGGCACGACGCAAGAGATGATCAGGTCCGTGCCGGGGGTCAGGGCCATACCCTGGGCCTGGAAGAGGTTGCGCATCAGGATGCCCAGTTCGTCAACGGTGACCTCTTTTTCGGTCCGGATGCGCCAGTCGCTCAGGAGTCGATCATCGTCGTAGACCCCGATGACCGTATTGGTGTTGCCCACATCCATCACTACCAGCATAGAGGTCCCCTCTCAATCAGGTTGCGGTAAAACGGTTTGCGGCCTGGGCCGAATAATTAACCGTCAGCTATTAGCTGTCAGCAGTCAGCCAAAAAAAAACGACGCGGCCAACATGCCTGAAAACTTATTGTTTTTGCTGAAAGCTGACCGCGGAAAGCTGAAAGCTTTCTCAATTCAACTGCGCCTCCAGGGTTTGGGCCAGTTCCCGGACCACTTGTTCGATGAACCCCTGGTCCTCGCCTTCGGCCATGATGCGCAGCTTGGGCTCGGTGCCGGAGTAGCGCACCAGCAGCCGGCCCCGGGGACCCAGCTGCTTCTCGGCCTCCGCCATGGCCTGGCGGGCCCGGGGCAGGGTCTTCAGGTCCTTTTTCTCTTTCACTTTGATATTGAGGAGAAATTGGGGGTAGGTCTCCATGAAGCCGGCCAATTCCGCCAGGGGCTTGTTTTCCCGGAGCATCACCGTCAGCAGTCTCAGGGCCGTGAGGATGCCGTCCCCGGTGGTGGTGTGGTTCAGGAAAACCAGGTGGCCGGACTGCTCGCCCCCCAGGTTATAGCCCCCCTTGAGCATGGCCTCCAGGACGTAACGGTCCCCCACCGGGGCCCGGAGCAAGCGGATGCCACGGGTCTTCAAGGCCACCTCCAGGCCCAGGTTGGACATCACCGTGGCCACCACGGTCTTGCGGTGCAAGCGTTCCCGTTGTTGCATATCCACGGCGCAGATGCCCATGATATGGTCGCCGTCGATAACCCGGCCGGTGTGGTCCACCATGATGACCCGGTCGCCGTCGCCGTCGAAGGCGATGCCCAGGTCGGCCTTCTCCCTTTTGACCAGGGTGGCCACGGCCTCTGGGTGGGTGGCGCCGCAGCGGTGGTTGATGTTCTTGCCGTTGGGCCGCACCCCGATGGGAATGATCTCGGCCCCCAGCTCGCTAAAGACCTCGGGGGCCACCCGGTAGGTGGCGCCGTGGGCGCAGTCCATGACGATTTTGAGCCCGTCCAGTTCCATTTCCTTAGGAAAGGTGCCCTTGAGAAAAGAGATGTAGCGGCCCCGGGCGTCGTCGATGCGGAAGGCCTGGCCGATCTCCATGGCCGTGGGGCGGGTGGCCTCCACCCCCTCATCGGTCATCAGGGTCTCGATATGGGCCTCGATCTCATCGGGCAGCTTGAAGCCGTCGCCTTTAAAGATCTTGATGCCGTTGTCCTGGTAAGGGTTGTGGGAGGCGGAGATCACCACCCCGGCGTCGGCCCGCATGGAGGAGGTGATGTAAGCGATTCCCGGGGTGGGCAGCGGCCCCAGGAGCAGCACGTCCACCCCCATGGAGCAGATGCCCGCGGTGATGGCGTATTCCAGGAGGTAACCGGAGAGGCGGGTGTCTTTACCCACCACGATGCGGTGGCGCCCCGGGCCGTACTTAATGACGTAGGCCAGGGCCCGGCCCAGTTGCAGGGCCACTTCCGCGGTCATGGGGTAGACGTTGGCCACCCCCCGGACGCCGTCGGTGCCGAAGAGCTTGCGGGTTGCCGTCATAACAGAGTAGCTCCGAAAAACCTGGCTTTGCCGGTCTTCTATGGCTTAAATATGTACCATAATTGCGGGGAAATAACACCCTCGGGAAGAGTGGGCCGGGTCGGATAATCAGTTTATTCGCTTTCTTCCCCCCAGTGAATGCACTGGGCCGGGCACTGGTCGATGGCCTGCTGGATGTCCTCTTCCGGGGCGCCGTGGGGATTGACCACTTCCGAGTGCCCCAGGCCTTCGTTCAGCCGGAAGACGCCGGGGCAGACCGCTTCGCAGTTGCCACAGGCGATGCATTCGTCATAGTCGATCACCGGGATTCTCTTACTCATTTTAGAACTCCCTCCCTGCTGAAATTGGGGGAAAAGGGAGAAGCCCCTCCCTGCCGCGGGCTACATCTCGTTGGCCCAGTGGATGCATTGCACCGGGCAGGCGTCCATGGCTTCCTGGATGGTCTCGTCCGGCGCCCCCCCGGGGTTGAGCACCTGGGCGAATCCCAGGGACTCGTTGAGCGTGAAGACCTGGGGGCAAATCTCCTCGCAGGCGTCGCAGGCGATGCACTCGTCTTCCACGATGAAGGGTACGTGGTCCGCCATGTCTCTCCCACTTCTCTAATTGGGGACGGCCCTTAAAGTCGCCCAGAGCGCACCGGCGAGACGCCGGTGCCACTAATTAAATCTTTTTGGTAGCCGCAGGCCCTTACAAAAAACCTGCGTCGGACACCCGGGGGCGGGTGTCCCACATTTCCCAAGCCGCGCTTGGGCCAGGAAGCTGGTGGGCCATGCCCACCCTTGTATCTTAGTTTAAGATACGCTTTATTGAAGTCCTGGTCATGGTCGAAGTTGGCAAAGGATTATTGTGATTTGGACCACCCCTGGGGCAGGCCCCCGGGGGCCTG
>JBGPBR010000322.1:0-2999 GCA_041481325.1 Desulfobaccia bacterium | reverse complement strand
CTGCCAAGCTCCTGCTTGGCGAAAGTATTAGGTTGATTTCAATAGGTTGTATGCAATAAAAAGAGGTCCCCAAGCAAAGCTTGGGGTAAAATTATCGTTCCCAAGCAGGAGCTTGGGAACGAGAAATTAGTCAACCCCTAAATCTCGGCCGGCGGAAATTTCTCTGCGATATATGTCTTTAACAAATTCGATGGCAAGCTTCCAGACATCCAAATCCCGGTATGACCGGGATTTCCGGGCTTCCTCCATTTACTTTGCCCTTCAAATATGCATTAATGCAAAATTTTGAAAACTGAAAACTGAAAACTGAAAACTGAAAACTGAAAACTTTAAGACCCCTGTCCCTTCGCCTTCACCTTGTCGTTGGCCTTGAAGGGCCCGCCGCTCAACGGCATGGCCACCGCGCCGCTCTTGCCCAAGAGCTCCGTCACCTTCACCTCCCCCTGGGGAACGTCCGCGGTGTAACCCAGGACCGTCTGGGTCTGGGGGTTGACCACTTCTTTGCCCGGGGCCACTACCTTCAGGCGGTCGCCCACTTTCAACCCGGCGTTTTCCCCCAGGTTCAGGTAGATCTTGCCTTCCTTGATGAATTCCACCCGGCCGAACCAGGGGATATTCAGGAGTTGGCCGGCCACCCGCAGGGAATTGTCCTGGGCGAACTTGGTTACGGTCTCCACCTTCAGGCCGCCGGCCGCCGCGGGGCTGACCACGGCCTGCTCCTTGGTGCCGCTGAAGGTGTCGAAAATCTGCAGGGCCATGGCCCCGGGAGAGCCGCCTTCCGGCGGCATCAGGCCGGTGAGGACGATGCCCTGCACCCCCAGGTAATCGCCCAGGGCCTTGATGTTGGGGGCGAGATAGAGTTTGCCGCTGATCCCGCCCTTCTGCATGGCCTCCCGGATCTGGTCCTGACTGCTCACCTTGATATCCTTCTGCTTGCCCAAGGCGTCGCCCAGGGCCACCGCCAGGGTCCGGTTCAGACCCTCCTGGCTCCTGGGGGTGTCCAGGTCCGGGATCACCGCCACGGCCCGGCCCAGGTAAGGGGCCTTTTCACCCCGGGCCTGCCCCACGAAGCCGCCCAGTCCCTGCTCCCGGAGGATGCGGTCCACTTCCGCCTTCACCATCTCCTGGAGCTTGTCCGGCGGCACCGTCTTGCCCTGGGCCTTCCTCTGTTCCTTGCCCGCCGCCTTGGCCAGGGAATTGACCAGGTGCTGCTGCAGGCCTACGAACTCCCGGCCCTTTTCCACATAGATATATTCCGGTTGGTCGGGATAGGAGAGCCAGTAGGGATTCTTACTGCGCACATAGGGCTTGCCGTCAATCATCACCGTTTCTTGTTGGGCTTCGGGAGGCGCGGTCTCCCCCGCCAACTCTTCATCATCTTCCGACCCCCAGCCCACCCATTTCTTGGCGGTGGCGCAACCGCTGATGAGGACCAGAGCAGCTATTATCAACAGAACCCACAGCCAAATCTTCCTTTGCATTATCTAAAACTCCTTAAACACGGTTTTCGGTTTGCGGTTTTCAGTTTTCGGAAAAAGAATAAGCAGGATTAGGTTTTCACTTTAAGCATTATTTAATTCCTTTTGATAAGCCCTTAACCATTTTCCTTATTCTATCCAGGACGGCCAGCAGCGGATTTAGTTCCTCCAAGGCCAAGTACTCTATTTCTCTTGCAATAATCAATTGGGTTTCCAATTCTGCCACCGAACCCAGGCTGATTGCCAGAAACTGTCTAAATTCCCTGCTGGAATTTCTTCCCTGGCCTTCGGCGATATTGGAAGGAATGGACACCGCGGCTCTCCTGGTCTGGTTTATGAGCCCAAAATTCTCTGAAGCGGGGAAATTATGGGTTATCTGGTAAACCTTCTTTACCAAATCGATTGCCAGTTTCCAAACTTCCAAGTCCTGGTAAGACCTTGACTTATGACTTTTATGCTCCATTCTTTTTAACCGAAAACCGAAAACCGAAAACTGAAAACCCTCATTAAAAAAGCCCACGAGGATATTACCCCGCGGGCTTTGGTTAGTCAACCGCTTTTCGGTTTAGAAGAAGAAGAACCCGACGAACTCCATCCGGTGGTCTTCACCAATGTCTTTAAATTGAGACGAAGCCGCCGCCGCGCCGGTAAAAGTGCCGGCTGCGGCGTACCCGGTCTTCTGGAAGTAAACGTCCCGGGTGTAGGCGTAGCTCAGACCGAACTTGATGGCCTTGATGGGCTGATACCACAAGGTGCCGGTGAGCTGGTTGGAGTACTTGGTCATGTCGCCGCTACCAGCATTGTTTCCCGCGGTAAGCGGGTTTGACGCCATGGCAACCCTGAAGTTTCCGCCGGGGGTCAGCCGGTCAAAGCCCAGGCCGAAATTCCGCATGTAGCCCCAGACCCCGGTCAGGAACCATTCGTTGTTGAAGTAGTACTGCCCCTGCACGAAGCCGGTGAAGCTGGAAGTGAGAATCTTCTCGTAGGTCAGGGCAGCAGTGCCGGCAGCATTGAGTTTCTGGGCCTGGTAAAAGGCGTCATCCGTCAGCCAGGTCCCCAGCACGAAGCCCTGCCCCTCGCCCACGGACCACTGGGTCAGGATGGAGGCGGTGCCCGCCAGGTTGGCGCTGGTGGTGGGGATCAGCGGGATGAACATGGAGCCCTGCACCGCCCAGTGGTTCACGTAGCGATGGTCCGGCGCAGCAACCGCCACAGCAGTATAGCTGTTTTGACCCCAGGTAGAAGTAGCAACGGCGGCATTGGACGCAATATTGGTGCGCTGCCAGGCGGACGCCACCTGGACGGTGAACCCTCTGGGCTTGCCGTAATAGGCGGACTTGCCCCAGAGGTCCTGCTCGTAGCCCAGCTTGGCCTCGAGGTGCGGGCTTTCGGACCGCTCATCCTGGCTCATGGTGTTCACGACGGGCTCGAGCGAGGTCGTCACTCTGGGGGTGGCCGCCATGAAACCGACGGTCCAGGCGCCCGCAAACTTCTGGGTGATGCTGATCTGGGCCGGCCGGT
>JBGPBR010000321.1:0-3005 GCA_041481325.1 Desulfobaccia bacterium | reverse complement strand
GGTGGGGGTTCGGGGCACTTACGAAAAGGCCCCTAGCCCCTTCCCCCAAATTCTTCTTTCCCGCTACCGCCGCCGCTCTTTGAACTGGCGCACCTGGTACATGAAGGCTTCCAGGCGGGTCCTGGTGTGGGACTGCTCCTGGCAGTCGTAGGCCAGATTCAGGAAGGGGATGTTGTCGTGCTCTTCCCGGAAGCGCTTGAACAGTGAGTTGACCACGGTGCCCGGCATGCAGGCGAAGGGCATGATGTTCACCAGACCGGCGGCCCCTTTGCGCACAAAGTCCCGGGACTTGCCGATGCTGAGAATCGCTTCCCCTTCAAAGGAGGGGTGGAGGTAGCCCTTGGCCAGGTCCAGGGTCTCGGGGATGGACGGCTCCTTCAGGTTCTTGATGCTGCCTTGGAAGATCACTTCCAGCTTGTGCTCCACCTTCTTCTGGATGCGGTCCTTGATGCAGACCTGGATCAGTTGCCGCCAGTGCCGGGCCGCGATGGCGCTTTTCTTGGAGGAGTGGGTGACGTAGAGGAGCCACTCGCCGATGGGGGGCATCCAGACCTCGCCGCCCAGGGCCTCGATCTCCCGCACCGCGTTTTCGTTGGAAAACTGGTTGGCCCGGGTGTAGATCTCGCCGACGATGCCCACCACCGGCTTGCCGCCGTTGGGGTTCAGGGCCACGTCGTCAAAGGTCTGCCGGGCCTCCTTGAGGACCGCCGGCAGGTCCTTCCGGTCCCGCAGGGCTTCGTAGGTCTTTTTCAGATGATAGCGATAGACCTCGTCGGCCTGGCCGGGGCGGCGCTCGTAAGGCCGGATCTCCCGGAGTTTCTTTTCCAGGAGGTCGATGGCCACTACCCCATGCCAGACGATGCGGTCGAAGTCGTCGCCCACCAGGCCCACTTCATCGTACATGGTCTCGCTCTGGTCCGGGGAGTAGACCGGCACCTGGGGGTAGCCCAACTCGTCCAGGACCAGGCGGTGATAGCGGTGGTACTGGCCGAAGCGGCAGGGGCCGTTCGCCGCGGGCATGAAGAAGGCGCTCTTCTCCGGGCTGAAGTCCGGGCGCCGGGTGAGCTTGGCCAGGTCCCCGGTGGTGAGGATGAGGGGATAGCACTCCTTGCCGGAAGTGAGGCGGCGGCCCAACTCCAGGGTTTCCTCGTCGGAGCCGGGCAGGGACTCGGCTTCGCCGCCGCAGGCCTCGAACGCGGCCACCAGGGCCAGGGCCTGGTCCGTCATGGGCGGCAGGTAGATTTTGCGCTTCAAGGCGCCGGTGACCCGGTAGCGGTAGGGTGAAAGCTGCCGGGACGGGGCTGCTTCCACCTTGACGTTCTTCAGGCTGTCCAGGAAGGCCTCCAGCCGGGTGATGGCCCCCACGTCCGAGGAGTGCTCGTCGATTTCGATTTCGAGATACGGTTTGCCCCGCATCCGGTCCTTGAAGAAGTGCTCGATGAAGGAGTCGGGGCCGCAGCCGAAGTTGGTGATAAAGATGCCGAATAGCCGGGGGTCCCGCCGGATGTGTTCGGCCACCCCCAGGATCTTCTGGCCGAAGCGCCAGTACATGGCCTTGATTTCGTCAAGCTCCTCCACCTCATCCACCGGCAGGAAATCCATGGGCATGGCCAGGACCCCGAGCTGGCGCAGCTTGCGGTGCAGGTTGAGGTTCATCCCCGGGTCGAGGGCGTTGTAGGGCCGGCCGATGAGGACCATGAGGCGTTGGCCCTGGGGGAGCGAATCCAGGATCTCCCGGCCCCGGGCCCGGAGCCGGACGTAGTAGGCCTCCTGGGCCGCCACCGCCCTCCGCATGGCCCGGTTCACCGCAAAGACCGAGACTCCCAATTCCTTTCCCAAGGCCTTGAGGCCCCGGCGCAAGATCCGGGGGCCCCGGCCGAAATAGAGGACCGGGGCCAGGAGCTTAGCCCCGAATTGAGCAAAATCGATGGACGTGGGCGCGGTGTACGCCAGGGACTGCACCATGGGGCACACCACCCCGGCCTGGACTTCCGGGTGCGGGTGGGCCAGGTCGATGACGCTGGGAAGAAAGATGCGCTTGACCCCGGCCTTCAGCAGGTCCAGCAGGTGTCCGTGGGCCACTTTGATGGGATAGCAGGGCTCCGCGGCCAGGGCTTCCACCCCCTGGTTGATCACCGACTTGTTGGTCTTTTGGGAATACACCACGGTGAAGCCCAGGTCTTCAAAAAAGGCCCGGAAAAAAGGCATGAGCTCCTGGAAGAACATGGTGCGGGGGAGGCCGATGGGGCCGCGATTGCCCTCCTGGCAGGGCTCCGGCCCGTAGAGCCAGTCTTCCCGTTCGGCCAGGAGGTTGGGCAGGTCGTACTGCTCCCGGACCCGGGCCACCTCGTATTTTTCGCAGCGGCTGCCGTAGAACAACGGCTTTTCGCCCTCGATCTGCACCTGGCGGATTTCGCAGTGGTTGGGGCAGCCGCTACATTCGAAGGAGCTAACGTCGTAGTGCCGGTCCGCCAGGTCGAAGCCCTTGAATTTGGATTCGTCCCAGTCCCGCTCCCGCATGGCCAGGATGGCGGC
Source organism: Desulfobaccia bacterium (assembly GCA_041481325.1). Taxonomy (GTDB): domain Bacteria; phylum Desulfobacterota; class Desulfobaccia; order Desulfobaccales; family 0-14-0-80-60-11; genus DASWLF01. Next base: position 470 of record JBGPBR010000321.1, on the reverse strand, counting down.
GCCGATGGCCCCGGTGACGTCGTGGTGCGGCGGCACGGTAATGGGTTTGCCGCATACCTGCTGGAAGGCGGCCACGATGCCCCGGTTGGCCGCGGTGGCCCCCTGGTAGAAGATGCGGTTGCCGATGGGCCGGTCTTCCGCCACCTTGTTCAGGTAGTTGTGGACGATGGAATAGGACAGGCCCGCCACCAGGTCGTCTTTGGAGGCGCCCCGCTGCTGGTGGTGGACGATGTCCGATTCCATGAACACGGTGCAGCGCTCGCCCATGCGCACCGGGTTCTCACTCTTGAGCGCCAGGCGCCCGAACTCCTCCCGGATGGAGATGCCCAGTTTTTCCGCCTGCTCCTCCAGATAAGAGCCGGTGCCGGCGGCGCACACCTTATTCATCATGAAGTCCACGATGGCGCCGCCCGACAGGCTGATGAATTTGGAGTCCTGGCCGCCGATCTCGAAGATGGTGTCCACCTCCG
>JBGPBR010000320.1:0-3011 GCA_041481325.1 Desulfobaccia bacterium | reverse complement strand
GGAGGTGTTGATGCCGATCTCCGCCCCCAGCCCCAGCTCGCCGCCGTCGTTGAAGCGGGTGGAGGCATTTACCAGGACCACCGAGGAGTCCGCCTCCCGCAAAAAACGTTGGGCCCGGTGGTAGTCCCGGGTGATGATGGCCTCGGTATGGTTGGAGCCGTAGCGGGCGATGTGGTCCAGGGCCGCATCCAGGTCCGGCACCATCTTGACCGCCAGGATGAGGTCCAGGAACTCGCAGCCCCAGTCCTCTTCCCGGGCCTTAGTGGCCTGGGGGGCGATTTGGAGCGTCCGGGGGCAGCCCCGGAGCTCCACTCCGGCCTGGCGGAAGCGGGTGAACATCCGGGGAAGGAAAGCTGGCGCCACGCCTTCGTGCACCAGCAGGGTCTCCATGGCGTTGCACACCCCCGGGCGCTGCACCTTGGCGTTGAAGCAGACCGTCTCGGCCATCTCCAGGTCCGCGCCTTCGTCCACGAAGATGTGGCACACCCCCTTATAGTGCTTCAGGACCGGGATGCGGGAGTTCTCCGCCACAAAGCGGATGAGGCCTTCGCCGCCCCGGGGGATGATGAGGTCCACCAGTTCGTCCTGCTTCAGAAGCTCCAGGGTCGCCTCCCGCTCGATGCTGGGGATGACCTGCACCGCGGCCGCGGGCACCCCGGCCTCGGCCAGGGCGTCCTGCATCACCCGGGTCAGGACGAGGTTGGAGTGCAGGGCTTCTTTGCCCCCCTTGAGGATGACGGCGTTGCCGCTTTTGAGGCACAGGGCCGCGGCGTCCACCGTGACGTTGGGCCGGGATTCGTAGATGAAGCCGATGACCCCCAGGGGGATGCGCTGGCGGCCAACCTTGAGGCCGTTGGGGCGCACCCACATGCCGGTGACCGCACCCACCGGGTCGGGGAGGGCCGCCACCTCAAGGAGGCCCTTGACCATGGAGTCCATGACCTTGGGGGAGAGCGTCAGGCGGTCGATGAAGGCCCCGGGGTGGCCCTGGCCCCGGGCCGCGGTGACGTCCCGCAGGTTCTCCCCCTGGATGAGGGCCTGGCGCTCCTTAAGCAGCTCCGCCACCCGGAGGATCACCTGATCCTTGAGCCCCCGGGACAGGCTGCCCAAGCGGCGGGCCGCCGCCCGGGCTTCTATCGCCATATTCTGGACCATTGCGGCGATGCTCATGCGCTCTCCATAAAAAGCGTTCTTGAGAGAGGGGGCCAGGGGCCGAGGGCCCACTTACAATCCTCCCTCAAACTCCCTCCCCCAACCCCCATAAGGTTAGAGGAGTAGTAGGGTACACCAGGCGCACCCTACTACATCTGAGAGATTTAGGCAATCAGCCCGGCTCATCGGTTTCCCCTCCGGGTGCCGCCACCTCCATGGCGGCCAGGATTTCCCGGGCCTGGGCTGCGTCCTCCGGGGCCACCAGCAGGCGCACCCCCCGGATGAACTGGAGCATGGGATAGTTGCCGCCGGCGTCGTCGGCCAGCATTATGGTCTCGATGCCCTCAGATTCCAGCACCCCTGCGGCCATCTCCGCGGCGATGCGGTTGGGAAAGGTTTCCAGGACTACGGCGTCGTCGAGGTTCAAAGTTTCGCCTTTCTAAAAAGCCCGGTATTAGGAAAAACGTCCAGGAACCAGGGGAAATCTGACCATAAAACCATCACCTAACTGTGAACATAAACCCAAACTGCTTCCCCAGCCAGGGTTTGAAAAAATTTCCGATTTCTCAATGAGCGCCATTCTCCCTGGGTGTAAACCAGTGCATCAGTGGGCACTGGCAACTCCAAGGTATCAAATTCCGCGGCCCGCATTTCAAAAGGCTTCGCGGCTTTTTCCACAATGATGACCAGGTCCAGGTCGCTACCCACGCCCCAGTCGCCCCGGGCATAAGACCCGAAATAACCGATCCGGACCACGTCGGACCGGGTTTTCAGAACTTTTTCCACCCAGAGCTTTAGGGCCTTGACCACCGTCTGGGCGTCAGGCCATTTGAGCACCGGCGAAGTCAATGATCTCACGGGCATAGTTGATTGCCGCCTCGCTTTGCAGGGGGCCATAGTGTTCAAAGGGGGCTCCCTGGGGATGGCTGTTGGGGTAGCGGGCCGGGATGTAAAAGTTGTCCAGCACCCGCGCCTTCTCCAGGAGATCTGCGGGTACTGCCATAGGTTCCGGCAATTCTTGCAGCAGCCGGGCGATTACATGCCCCCATGCTTCCTGGCCCAGAGCGAGATGAATGGCCTTGACCGCTTTCTCAGCCGCTTGCTGGGCTGCAAAGCAGGCCCATTCGTGGCGTCCGGCTTTCTGGGAGTCCTTGGACTGTTCCAGGTCTCTCACCGCCTGGTTGAACCAATCACGGGCGCGGCTGGGCATATGCTAACCTCATTTCAAATTTAATGGGCCGTGCCCCCCTACATTTTCCAGGCCCTCAAAGCATAGGCGGGACGTCTGTGCCACCATAACTCCTCTACTTAATTACCCCACTTTGGGATTGGGGGTGGGGGTTGGGGGGAGGGGGTAAGGGCCACTTACGAAAATGCCCTTTGCCCCATCCCCCAAACCATCTTTTCACTACCGACACCTCTTGCCCCCGCCCACCCGGAAAGCGCCTAGATTACGGCGAACCCCGCCTTTTTGGCCGCGGTCTCGGCCCGCTTGGCCTTCCACATGGCGCCCAGGATGATCAAGGCGCCGAAGCCGAGGGCGAAACACATGATGATGAAGCTGGCGGTGCCCAGGACAGACAGGGTGGAGGGCCCCACGGAGATGAGTTTCAATTCGGTGAGATATTTCGGCACTGCCAGACCCCGGCTCACCGCCACGATGAGCATGATGCTGCCCATGACGATCTTGATCATGTGTTCTTTCACGTAGGTGGTGCCGATGGCCCCCAACTGCACCCCCAAAAGGGACCCGGCCAGGATGATCAGGGTCAGGCGGATGTCTACCTGGCCGTGCATGGCCCACTTGATGGTCCCAAAGAAGCCCATGACGAAGGCGATGACCAGTTCCGTGGCCGAGG
>JBGPBR010000319.1:0-3021 GCA_041481325.1 Desulfobaccia bacterium | reverse complement strand
GGCCCTCACCGCCTGTATGCGAAAACTCCTGGTGATCCTTAACGCCATGCTCAAAAATCGTACCTACTGGAACCCACACCTGCCTCTTGCAGCTTGACAGAAAAGACAGTCGCTACATTTTCATTTCTATTCTCGAACCTGAGACTCAAGACTTTCCAGGCATTGGCTCATGAGCCTTGGTTCACCCCTAAATCATGAAAAGATGGTAGGGCGGGCGTCCCTCCCCGAGCGCCCCATTTGGGGGCCGCAGGCCCTTATAAAAAACCGGCGCCAACCCCGGCGGGAAGCCGGCGCCCCCAACCATAAAAACTTTGCCAGGCAGGGAAATTTCCGCGACCGAAAGATGAGGGCTAAGCGGCCGCGGCGATGATCTTCAGGAAAGAGTCGGCCTTCAGGGAGGCCCCGCCCACCAGGGCGCCGTCCAGGTCCGGCTGGGCCATAAGGGCAAGGGCGTTCCCCGGGGTGACGCTGCCGCCGTAGAGAATCCTGATGTCACCGCCTTCTCCCAGCAGCCGGGCGAGTTCGCCCCGGATGTAAACATGCACCTCCTGGGCCTGGTCCGGGGTGGCGGTAAGGCCGGTGCCGATGGCCCACACCGGCTCGTAGGCCACCACCAGGTTTTCCCCGTTGAGTCCGGCCAGGTCGGCCAGGCCTTGCCGCAGCTGCTCCCCCACCCGGTCAATGGTCCGGCCGCCTTCCCGTTCCTCCCGGGTCTCCCCGACGCAGAAGATGAGGCGGAGTCCCGCCGCCAGGGCGGCCTTGAGCTTCTTGTTAACCGTCTGGTTGGTCTCCCCGAAATACTGCCTTCTTTCCGAATGCCCCACGATGACATACTGACAGCCGGCATCCCGGAGCATCAGGGGGGAGATGGCCCCGGTATAGGCCCCTTGCCGCTCCCAGAAGGTGTCCTGGGCCGCGAGGCCGACGCCGGAGCCGGCGACGGCCGCGGCCACCGCACTGAGCGCGGTATAGGGGGGGGCCAGCACCACTTCGGGTCGGGTTTGCCCGTGGATCCCCCGGCAGATCTCCCGGGCCAGGTCCCCGGCCTCGGCCAGGGTCTGGTGCATCTTCCAGTTGCCGGCGATGAGGGGCAGCCGCTCAGACATCGGGGTGCTTCCCGGCCCAGATTTCCAGGGCCTTGATGCCCGGCAGCTTTTTGCCTTCCAACAGCTCAATGAAGGCGCCGCCGCCGGTGGAGACGTAGGAAAATTTCTGGAAATCGCCGGCCTTGTGCAGGGCCACGTCGGTGTCGCCGCCGCCCACGATGGTCAGGGCGTAGGAGTCCGCCACCTTCTGCACCATGGCCATGGTGCCCCGGCTGAAGGCGTCGAACTCGAAGGCCCCCATGGGTCCGTTCCAGACGATGGTCTTGGCGTTTTGCAGGGCCTCGCCGAACAACGTCACCGTGGCCGGGCCGATATCGGCGATGATCCAGTTCCGGGGGACTTCCTGTACCGGGGTGATCTTGGTCTCGGCCTGCTTCTCCAACCGGTCCGCCACCACGCAGTCCACCGGCAGGTAGAACTTGACCTTCTTTTTTAAGGCCGCGGCCATGATGTCTTTGGCGGCTTGCAGCAGGGTGTCGTCCACCAGGGAGTTGCCCACTTCGTAGCCCATGCTCTTGAGGAAGGTGTTGGCCATGGCGCCGCCGACGATGATCTTGTCCACGTGCTTCAAGAGGTTTTTCAAGGCGATCAACTTGCTGGAGATCTTGGCGCCGCCGATGAGGGCCGCCAGGGGCCGGGCCGGGTCCTCCATGGCCTTGTGGAAGTAATGGACTTCATCCCGCATCAGGAAGCCCCCCACGCAGATGGGGGCGAATTTGGTCACCGCCTCCACCGAGGCGTGGGCCCGGTGGGCCACGGCGAAGGCGTCGTCCACGAAAACGTCGATGCCTTGCATCAGTTCCTTGGCGAATCCGGGGTCGTTCTTCTCCTCTTCGGCGTGAAACCGCAGGTTTTCCAGGAGCAGTACGTCCCCGGGTTTCATCTCTTCCTTGAGCCGCTCGACTTCCGGGCCGAGGCAGTCCGGGGCCAACCGCACCTTTTTATGCAGCCGGTAAGCCAGGCGCCGGGCCACCGGGGCCAGGGAGAACTCCTCCACCGCCTTGGCTTTGGGCCGTCCCAGGTGGGAGGCCAGGATCACCCGGGCGTCGGCTTCCAGGCAATAATTGATGGTGGGCAGCACTGCCCGGATGCGGGTATCGTCGGTAATATTGCGGTTCTGGTCCAGGGGCACGTTGAAATCCACCCTGATAAAAACGGTTTTTCCCTTGACATCCACTGCATCGATATACTTCACCGGCGGCAACTCCTATTAATGGTTGGGTTGAGGTGGAAGGCGTATTGGGTCAGTCGGTCTCCGCATCTCCTTAAACGGGTGATCGCTTCCGGTCCCGGGGTCTTCCTTCTTGGTCGGCTTTCCTCCTGAAATTGCTGAGGACTTCCCCGAAAAGTCCTAACTTAAGGGTCGGGCCAGGTACACTGCCAGGTCCAGCATACGATTGGAAAAGCCCATTTCGTTATCGTACCAGGCCATGACCTTGACGAGGTTACCGCCCATGACGTTGGTGAGCTCCGCGTCCACCACGGCTGAGAAGGGGGAGCCGTTGTAGTCGATGGAGACCAGCGGCTCGGACGAGACCGCCAGGATGCCCTTGAGATAGCCGTCACCAGCCTGGATGAAGGCCCGGTTCACTTCGTCCACCGAGGTTGACTGCCTGACGGTGGCCACCAGGTCGATGATGGAGACATTGGCCGTGGGGACCCGGATGGCCAGCCCGTCCAGGCGCCCCTTCAAGGCCGGAATCACCTCGGTGACGGCCCGGGCCGCCCCGGTGGAGGTGGGCACCATGGACAGGGCCGCGGCCCGGGCCCGGCGCAAATCGCTGTGCGAGCCGTCCAGCAGCCTCTGATCCATGGTGTAGGAATGGCAGGTGCTCATCAGGCCGTACTCGAGGCCGAAGTTGTCGTTGAGCACCTTGACCACCGGCGCCAGACAGTTGGTGGTGCAGGAGGCATT
>JBGPBR010000318.1:0-3024 GCA_041481325.1 Desulfobaccia bacterium | reverse complement strand
GACGTACCACGGCGGTCTGGTCTCTGAGGCACTTTCCCTGGGGTCGCCCCCGCTGGGGATTACCCAGCACCCTGCCCTGTGGAGCTCGGACTTTCCTCCCGCGGGCTCAACCCGCCGGCGATCATCTGGCCTACTCCGCGGCCCTTTGAGGTAAATCATTAAAGGGTGAGAGAGGTTAGGTTCTCCCCCGCACCCTGACCCTCTGCCTAAAAGGGAGAGGGAAAAGCAATGGACTTATTGATGCATCGGCGAGGTCGCCGGCCCACCCCGGAGGATAACAACCCGGCGCCTCGATAGTTTATTTTACCTGATTGGCGGTCTTCCGGTCAATGGCTTCATTGGCCAGGGTGTCGGCCTGGGAATTCTCCTCCCGGGGCACGTGCGTGATAGCATGGGTCTGAAACTTTTGCAACTCCTTTTTGGCCGCTTGCCACAAGGGCAGGAGGTGGGGGGCCTTTACCCGGTAGAGACCGTTAAGTTGCCGCACCATGAGTTCGGAGTCGGCCAAGACCCGGATTTTGCGGACCCCCAGTTTCAGGGCCTCTTTGAGCCCCAGGAGCAGGGCCCGGTATTCGGCCACGTTGTTGGTAGCCAGCCCCAGGTACTCCGCCAACCGGGCCCTGATCTCGCCCCCGGGGTCAGACAGCACCGCGCCGGCGCCGGCTGGTCCGGGGTTGCCCCGGGAGGCGCCGTCGCAGAAAAGGGTCCAGCTACCCTCCTCCAGGGCGCGGTAATAGTCGGCTGCCTCCTGGAAGAGGTCCCGGAGCCCCGCCTCGCTGAGGCCGAACTGGCGCCGCACCTGGTCCGGGTCCCGGCCCTGGGCCAGGGCGGCAAAGACGGCGGCCCGGCTGGTGAGTGGCGCCACCTGGGCCTCAAGAGTTCTGGCGCCCGGGGGCGTCCGGCGCCGCGGCTTCCTCGTCCAGCCAGTAGAGGACGCGCTGGCAGTGGGGGCATTGCAAGATTTCCTCCCCTTTTTGCAGGTCGATGAACTGCTGGGGCAGGATATTCATGTGGCAGCCCAGGCAGAACCCCTCCACCACCTGGGCGATGGCGGTGCCGTTGCGGCGCTGACGGATGAATTCGTAGCGCTTCAAGAGCTGGGACGGCACGCCCTTGCGCAGTTGCTGGCGCTGCTTTTCCTGGCGGGCCAGCTCGGCTTTGAGTCTCGCCACCTGGGCCTCCACCGCCTGACGCTGCTGGGAGATGTCCCCTTCTTTTTCTTTGATTTCCTCGTCCTTGGCGGCGACGGCCCGTTTTTCCTCTTCCAGGCGCTCCATGATCTCCAGGATGCGGGTCTCCCGCTGGTCCCGCTGGTCCTCCTTATAGGCGATCTCCTTGAGCATGGCTTTGTATTCAATATTGCTCTTGATTTCCATCAGGCGTTGGCGGCTTTTCTTGATGCTTTCCTCCATTTCCGTGATGTCCGAATCAATTTCCTGCCGCTGCGTTTTGCAATCCTCCAGTTTCTGCAGGTGGGCGGCCCGCTCTTCAATAAGTTGGGCCAGAACCTCTTCCACGGCCCTCAGGTCTTCGGGGAGCTGGTCCAGTTCCCGTTGGGTCGCCTGGATTTCCCTGTCTATCTCCTGTACCTCGATGAGCCTGCTTAACTCCGGTAACAAGATTGACCTCCGTGTAAAAACCGTTTTTACTGCAACCGGGGCGGCTGCCCCGGCCGGGTTGATTACTGCGTCCATGGGCTTGATGTTTAAACCTCCTTATCAGTAGCCAGTAGTTAGTTTCTTACTGCTCACCTTAAACATGCCGGCAGGGCGAATCCTGCTCCCGGGAGACCCGGACCTGGACCTCCAGGCCGGCTTCCATAAAAAGACCCCTGAGCTGTTGAGTCCAGGGGTCCATGTACACCGCTTCGCTGGCAAAATGGCCCACCGCCAGGACGGCGAACCCGTCCGGGAGCGGCGGCACCTGGTGATGGCGCACCTCGCCGGTGAGATAGAGCTGCGCCCCTTGCTCCCGGGCGGTGTCGATGAGGTCGCCGCCGCTGCCGCCGCACACCGCCAGCCGCTGCACCTCTTCAGGTGGGCGGCCCCAGACCGTTACCACTGCCACCCCGAAGAGTTCTTTGACCCGGGAGAGCACCGCTTCCAGCCGCCGGGGCTCCGGCAGGTCGCCGATGCGGCCCAGGCCCAGGGAGGGCCCCGGATTTTTCAAAGGGTAGAGGTCGTAGGCCACTTCTTCGTAGGGGTGGACTTCTTTGAGGCGGCTTACGGCCGCAACCAGGAGGGACTCGGGGGCCAGCATCTCCAGGCGCACCTCCCGGGCCCGGGCCAGGGCGGCCACTTCGCCCCGGAAAGGTTGGGCCCCCGGCAGGGGCCGGTAGGTCCCCAGGCCGGGGGCCGCAAAAGAGCAGTGGGAGTAGAGTCCGATGACCCCCAGGCCCAGGTCTGCCAGGGCCCGGCGCACCGGGTCTTCGTAGCCCGCCGGGACAAAGACCGCCAGCTTGTAAAGGGGCTCCCGGGCGGTGGCGGAGAGCACCTGGACCCCGGTGAGCCCCAGGGCTTCGGCCAGGTAATCGTTAAGCCCCCCCGGGGCCACGTCCAGGTTGGTGTGGCAGGACACCAACCCCAGCCCGGCCCGGATCATCTCGCTCAAGAGGCGGCCGGCCGGTTCATCCTCCCTAACCGCGGCCGGCGGCCGGTACAGGAAAGGATGATGGGTCAGGAGGAGTTGCGCCTGTTGCTGCCGGGCTTCCCGCACCACTGCGGGGGTGGCCTCCAGGGCCACCAGGATGAGGTCCACGGAGGACTCGGGGTCCCCCACCTCAAACCCGGAGTGGTCTCCTGGCGCCGACCATGCCTGGGGATAGGCGCTTTCCAACAGTTTGACAATCTCCTTCAGGCTAGCTCCCATACAGAACATAAAAAAAGGGGTGCGCAGAGAAGCACCCCTGGGGTCAGGCCCCCGCGGTAACCGAAGTCCGATATCGTTCTCGCAATCTCCGTGTCTCCGGATTGTGGTGGGCCCACCCGGATTTGAACCAGGGACCGTCCGGTTATGAGCCGGTTG
>JBGPBR010000317.1:0-3027 GCA_041481325.1 Desulfobaccia bacterium | reverse complement strand
GCTGCGCTACTTCGAATTGGGCACCGTGCTGCGCCACGAGCGTTCCGGGGTCTTGCACGGCCTCACCCGGGTGCGCCAGTTCACCCAGGACGACGCCCATATCATCTGCACCCCGGAGCAAGTGGAAGGCGAAATCGTGGGAGTGTTGGACTTCGTGTTCGAAGTGATGGCCATTTTCGGCTTCGACTACGAAGTGGAGCTGTCCACCCGGCCGGAGAAATCCATCGGCAGCGACGCGGAGTGGGAGCTGGCCTTAACGGCCCTCACCAACGCCCTGGCGGCGAAAAATCTCCCCTACCACGTCTGCGCCGGCGAAGGGGCCTTTTACGGGCCCAAGATCGACATCAAGCTCAAGGACGCCTTGGGGCGGCCCTGGCAATGCGCCACCATTCAATGCGATTTCACCCTGCCGGAGCGATTCGATCTCCATTACATGGGTCCGGACGGGGAGCGCCACCGCCCGGTCATGTTGCACCGGGTGATCCTCGGCTCCCTGGAGCGCTTCATGGGGGTCCTGATCGAGCACTACGCCGGGGCCTTCCCGGTATGGCTGGCCCCGGTGCAGGTGGGGCTGCTGCCCATTACCGACCGGGTGCACGCCTATGCCGAAGAGGTGGCCCGGGCTCTCCGGGCCGAGGGCCTCAGGGTGGAAGTGGACAGCCGGCCGGAGACTTTGCGCTACAAGATCAGGGAGGCCCAGGTTCAAAAGATTCCCTACATGGTGGTTCTGGGGGACCGGGAGGCGGACAGCCGCACCCTGGCGCCCCGGCTCAGGGACGGAACGGAATTGAAGGACATTCCCCTGGAGGCTTTTATCGCCCGCCTCCGGGAGGAGTCCAAGATGCCTTCCACCACTTAAAGATTTATAAACTCAGGAGGTGACGGCCATCCAGAAGCAGCAACGTGTGCGGATCAATGAGCAGATAAAAGTCCCGGAGGTGCGTCTCATCGGACCAGACGGCCAACAGATCGGGGTCATGCCCACCAAAGAGGCCCTGACCTTTGCCGCCGAGGCCCACCTGGACCTGGTGGAAGTGGCCCCCCAGGCCGCCCCGCCGGTTTGCCGCGTCATGGATTACGGCAAATTCAAGTACCAGCAGAGCAAGAAACAACAAGAAGCCAGACGCCGGCAAACCATCATCCAGGTCAAGGAAATCAAGATGCGCCCCAAGATCGAAGAGCACGACATGGGTTTCAAGTTGCGCAACACCCGGCGATTCCTGGAAGACGGCGACAAGGTCAAGATCTCGGTGATCTTCCGGGGCCGGGAGATCGCCCACACGGACCGCGGCTTCAAGCTGTTGGCCCTGGTGGCCGAAGCCCTGGCCGAAGTGGCCACCGTGGAGCAGAACCCCAAGCTGGAAGGCCGGAACCTTTCCATGATCGTCACCCCCAAGTAGCCTTTGATCCGACCCCGGCGCTTGAGTCCGGTCCGCCGTTGCCGCGGCGCGGGGAAAAGATTTTTCCGGCGCAATATTGTATTATTTGTGACCCAAACCTTTGCAGAATCGGAAAATTGGGTTATAAATTTAAGGTTGAGCCTTTTTTGAATCACCGCCAAAACCCCGGCGCCATCCCGCGGCCGGTAGCGCTAGCAGGAAGTGAGGTTTAAGATGCCTAAAATCAAAACGCACCGGGGGGCCGCCAAACGTTTCAAAGCCACCGGCAGCGGCAAGATGAAGCACAAGCAGCCCTTCCGCAGCCATATCTTGACCAGCAAGTCGGCCAAGCGGAAACGGCGGCTGCGGCAGTCGGCTTACGCGTCGGGAACCGAACTCAAGAGCCTCAAGCGACTCTTGCCGTACCTCTGAGATAGGAGTCAGTCATGCCACGCGTCAAGAAAAGTGTTGCGTCCCGGGCGCGGCGCAAGAAATTTTTAGGGATGGCCACCGGCTACCGCAGCGGCCGCCGGCGGCTGTACCGGTCCGCCCGGGAAGCAGTGGAGCGGGCCCTGACCTTCGCCTACCGGGACCGCAAGGTCAGAAAGCGGGAGTTCCGGGCCCTGTGGATCATCCGGATCAACGCCGCCCTGCGTCCCCTCGGGATGTCCTACAGCAAGTTCATCGGCGGCTTGAAAAAGGCCCAGATCAATCTGGACCGCAAGGTCCTGTCCGACCTGGCCATTTTCGACCCCCAGGGCTTTGCCCGGGTCGCCGAGCTCTCCCGGGGAACGCAGTAAGAACCGCTTTTCGGTTAAGTACCTCTGAGAAGACTAACCCACAACTCGAACCGGCGCCTTGGGGCGCATTGCAATTGTAGGGGCGGGCTTAAAACCCGCCCCTACAAAAAATTTGGCCCTGAGGGTGCGACCAGATGAATCTTGAGGAAGTCCGGGGACTGGAAGCCGCAGCCTTAGGTGAAATCGGCGCGGCTAAAAGCTCCGAAGAGCTGGAGTCCCTGCGGATCAAATACCTGGGCCGCAAGGGGGCCCTGACCCAGGTCTTGCGCGGTCTGAAAGATTTGCCCGCAGAAGTGCGCCGCCTGGTGGGCCTGGAGGCCAACCGGGCCAAGGAGGCCCTGGAGGCCGCCCTGGTGCGGGCTCTCACCGCCCTCAAGGAGGCGGCCCGCCGGGCCGCGGCCCCGGCCGTGGACGTCACCCTGCCGGGCCGGCGCACCCCCCCGGGCCGCCTGCACCCTTTGCATCAGGTGATGGCGGAAGTCTGTGACATCTTCCTGCACCTGGGTTTTGAAGCGGTGGAAGGCCCGGAGGTGGAGCTGGACTGGTACAACTTCGAGGCCCTGAACCTGCCTCCGGACCACCCGGCCCGGGACATGCAGGACACCTACTACATAAACGAGAAGGTGCTGCTCCGGACCCACACCTCCCCCATGCAGATCCGCACCATGGAGCGGCGCCGGCCCCCGGTGCGCATCATCGCCCCGGGGAAGGTCTACCGCCGGGACTCGGACATCACCCATTCGCCCATGTTCCACCAGGTGGAGGGCCTGCTGGTGGATAAGGGAGTCACCTTCGCGGACCTCAAAGGGGTGCTCACCGCCTTCGTGCACCAGATGTTCGGCCCCGAG
>JBGPBR010000316.1:0-3031 GCA_041481325.1 Desulfobaccia bacterium | reverse complement strand
CTTAAGCCGGCCTTTGTCAATCAGCCGTTTTTTCACATCATAGCGGAAAATCAGGCTCCATGCCAAGGAAAACCGGAGCGCAAAACCGTTTGACAAGCGGGGGCCGATACGTTAAAAAATGGCGGCAGGCAAGGAGGAACGGCAGATGGTTGAAAAGGCTAAGTTCATCTGGTTAGACGGCAAATTCATCCCCTGGGATGAGGCCCGGGTGCACATTCTCACGCACAGCTTGCATTACGGCCTGGGGGTCTTCGAAGGTATTCGGGCCTATCACTGCCACGACAGCCGCACCGCCGTCTTCCGTCTTACGGAGCATATCCGGCGCCTGTTTGATTCCGCCCATGTCATGCAAATAGACATTCCCTTCTCCCAGGCGGAGATCGAGCAGGCCTGCGCCGAAATCCTGCGGGCCAACGGCCAGAAGGAAGCCTATATCCGTCCCCTGGTGTTCGTAGGAGACGGGGTCATGGGGCTCAATCCCCAGAACAACCCCATCCGGGTGGCCGTCATCAGTTGGATCTGGGGCGCCTACCTGGGCGAGGACGGCCTGCGCCTGGGAATCCGGGCCAAGATTTCTTCTTTTATCCGCCACCACGTCAACATCATGATGACCATGACCAAGACGGTGGGCAACTACGTCAATTCCATCCTGGCCAAACGGGAGGCCATCCAGGCGGGCTACGACGAGGCCATCATGCTGGACACCGAAGGTTACGTGGCCGAGGCCTCGGGGGAAAACATCTTCACCGTGAAAGACGGGCTTATCAAGACGCCGCCCCTGACTTCGGTGCTGCCGGGCATCACCCGGGCCAGCATCATCACCCTGGCCCAGGACCTGGGTATGGCGGTGCAGGAGAGGCGGTTCTCCCGGGACGAGCTCTATCTGGCGGACGAGGCCTTTTTCACCGGCACCGCCGCGGAGGTCACCCCCATCCGGGAAGTGGACGGCCGCGTCATCGGCCCGGGCAAACCCGGCCCTGTCACCCTGAAGCTCCAGGAGGCCTTCTTTAAAGTGGTGAAAGGGGAAGATCCCGGCTACCACCAGTGGCTGACCTATGTTTAAGGCAGTTTTTGGTTTTTGGTTTTTGGTTAAAAAATAATTGGTGGCACCGGCGTCTCGCCGGTGCTCTTTCGTTCTGACAGCAAAAAAGGGCGCCGCCTGCGGCGCCCTGCGCTTTTTGGGGCGGATGCCGGGTACCGGAGCGCTTTACCTCCCGGCGCACTCCTTCAGGTACTGGGTCAGGATGTCGGTCTCGGTAATGAGGCCAACCAAACGGTCCCCCTCCACCACCGGGAGGCAGCCGATCTTGAGCTCCAGCATAATTTTCGTGGCCTCGCAGAGCGGCGTTTCCGGCGAGGTGGTCACCACCTTTTGCACCATGATGTCCTTGATGTGCAGCTTTTTCATCAAGTCCCGGGTGGCTTCGCTGCCGTAGCCCAGGGCCTGGGCCAGGGAGCTGCGGAACAGGTCCCGTTCCGAGATAATGCCGGCTAGCCGGGTGCCCTCCACCACCGGCAGGTGGCGGATCCTCCCCAGGCGCATGATATCGTTGGCCAGACTGAGTTCATCGTTGACATCCAGGGTGGCCACCTCTTTCACCATCACGTCCTTGACCTTCATTACCGTCCCCTTGATTAGTTATGAATATCTCTGTTATTATAATAAGTTATGGACCAGATTTAACAAAGGTTCTTAAGTTTATCGGCATGGTTCAGACCGAGGCCAGCCACTGCCGGGCCCGGGCGCTCAACTCCTTGGTTTCGGCCAATACCCGGCGGGCGTCTTCGGGACTGAGATATCCCATGCCGCAGGCCGGGGTGAGCAGGGCCTGGGACAGGACCTCCTTGAGGCCGAGCTTCTGAGCCGCCGCCAGCCTGACCGCCTGCTCCTGAAAACGCCGCCACAGGGACTCCGTGGTCTCCGCCTTGAGCTCCTCGCCGGTGGGCACCAGGCCCCAGGCCAGCCAGCCGCCCCGGCCCAGGAATTTTTCCAAGGCCTGATCATACAGCAGCAGGCTGTCGAAGTAGCCGTAGGAGTCGAAACTGAGGATGTCGAGGTCCACCGACAGCAGCAGCGACCAATCGGTGTTGCCGCAGCAATGAATTCCCAGGGTCACGGGGCCGCCGGCGGCCTGCCGGGTCTCCTCCAGGGTCTGGCCCAGGATTTCCAGCACCTCTTCCCGGGAAATGGGCAGATAGGCCGAGCCGAACCCCGTCAGGTAGGGCTCGTCGAAAAAGATCACCGGGGCCTTGCCCAGTTCCCGGAATCTGGCCGCCTGCCAGGCCGCCTTGCAGGCCAGCCCCTGGCACGCGGCCTGGGTCAACTCCCGGTCGAAAAGAATGGGCTTCCCGGCCGGGTCTTTGATGACCCCGGCAAAGGTCACCGGACCGGACAGCTGACCCTTCAGGGCAGCGCCGGGAACCTGCCGGGAGGACACCGCCGCCAGCAGGGCGAAAAATCCCCGGGCCTCCCGGGGCTCAAAGGCAAAAGAGTCCAGGGAGCCTGCCAGCACCGCTTCGTAAAACCGCGCCAGGGCCTCGTCCCGGGCAATCTCCGGGTCCAGGGCCACCGTGCGGGCGCTCTCGTCGATCCGCATGGCCGGGAGCCCCCGGGCCGCCTGAACGTTCATCTCTTCTAGAAACCCCAGGCGCACCAGCTGAGGCCAGTAGGGCATCTCGGGCAGATATTCCAGGATCAGGGCCATGGCCTCCTCCGGGTCGGTGAAGGGCACGGAACCGATGCCGGTGGCGGCCAGGGGATTAAAATTCGCCATACTTTTCTCCCAAAGGATCTGACTGAAGCTATTATGTTTTCCCCGGGCTGTCAATAGCCGCCATTCTAGAGCCCGCTAATTCGGGAAGGCCTCAGGGGCCAAAGCCCCCTACTTATTACCCGGAGCAAAAAATGACTTAACTTGAGGGGAGGGCCGGGGGAGCAGGGGTCTTTGACACCTGGCCCCCTCCCCTCTTACCCGCCTTGATCGGGGCCCCAGACGCACCTTACCAGAACTCGTTCCCCAGCTCCTACCTG
>JBGPBR010000315.1:0-3043 GCA_041481325.1 Desulfobaccia bacterium | reverse complement strand
GTTAATTATAATATATATAATGCGCCGGAAGCAGTAAAACAGGGGCCGGATATTCCCTATTTTCCAATAGCAATCGGTACAATAGTCTTTTGTTTAGCCATGTTGTCTCTCTTTATAAATAAATTATCTAACAGGTCCATCAATCTCCCGGTCAGATTAAGATGGCTATGGTTCAGTTGTGGCGCAGTAATTTTAGGGATTGGAGCTTTTCTTGCAACTGCCGCTCTATACTCGCCAAATCTTTTTGGCTACGGTAGGACGCCTTTGCCAGGATTGGCATGTTATTTTTGGCTTCCCTTTATTACTGTTGCGTCCCCTATTTTTTATAAGGTCTCCAGGATGAATGCCGACACCTCTCCTAATGTTATGAGATATGTAGTTTTTCTAGTTGCTTGTTATAGTATTATAATTACTATGGGACTTTCCCTTATCATGAGGCAAGCGATACTTGTGACAAAAATATCTTATGTATATTGGGGAGCCATAATCACCCTAGGTCTTTTACCCCCCAGCCTGGTAATATTGGGGATCGCTAAGGACTATCTGCCATTGGGCGTGGTGGGACAATCAAGCTCCGCCCCGAGTATCAGCAAAAATATTGAGGAATAAAGTGCGCCTCATCTTCCTGGGTTACCACAATATCGGCCACGCCTGCCTTAAGGCCCTCATCGAGATGTGCCGGGACCCGGGGGATGAGATCGTGGCGGTGGTGACCCACCCCGACGACCCCAAAGAAGGAAACTGGTTCGCCTCGGTGCGGGACCTGGCTTTTGAGAATTACCTGCCGGTCTACCAGCCCGCCGACCCCAACGACCCCGCTTTTGTGGCCGCCATGCAACGACTTGAGGCGGATTTTCTGTTTTCGTGCTATTATCGCCACATGCTGAAGCCGCCGGTCCTGGACCTGCCCCGCCGGGGGGCCCTGAACCTGCACGGCAGCCTCCTGCCCCGCTACCGGGGCCGCTGCCCGTTGAACTGGGTGCTGGTGCACGGGGAGACCGAGACCGGGGTAAGCCTCCATTACATGGTGGCCAAGGCCGACCAGGGCGACATCGTAGGGCAAAAGCGGATCGCCATCACCCCGGAAGACACCGCCCTCACCCTGTCCAACCGCATGACCGCGGCCGCGGGCCAACTCATCCGGGAGTGCTACCCGCGGCTCCGGGCCGGCACCGCGCCGCGCCTCCCCCAGGATCATGCCCAGGCCTCCTACTTCGGCGGCCGCGGCCCCGCCGACGGCCTCATCGACTGGCACCAACCGGCGGTGCAGATATACAATCTCATGCGGGCCGTCACCCATCCCTACCCCGGAGTTTTCACCTTCCTGAGGGGACGGAAGCTTTACATCTGGGCCGGCAGGGCCCTGGCCGCGGCGGGGGCGGCTGCCGAGGCGCCGGGCACGGTGACCGGGGTCCTCCCCGGGGAAGGCCTCCTGGTGGCCGCCGGCGACGGCCGTTTGCTCATCACCCAGGCCCAGTTCGAGGGCGAACCCGAGTTCCTGGGGCCGGTGGTCGCCACCTGGGAGCACCTGGTGGGGGAGAGATTCGGATGAGGTTAGCAGTCAGCTATCAGCTAAAAACCAAGAGGTTGCTGCACGGCCAAATGTAGGGTGGGCACGGCCCACCATAAAATGAAATCAATATGAAGAAGGTGGGCCGTGCCCACCCTACATTAAGATGCCTCTTATCGGTTCCCAAGCCTGGGTACCGAAAAAATATCAGGATGATGGGAAGGTCTGGGGGAAAAGATAAGAGATAAAAAGATGGGGGGGGTTGGTTTTTCCCTTTTCCCCTTCTAAACTTTTCCCCTCTTTTGTAAGTCGGGAAAATTGCAGAGCTAATTTTAAAAATAACGTTAGGATACTAATGAAAATTTTGATTCTGGGAGTCAACGGCTTCATCGGCAACGCCCTGACCCGGCGCATCCTCACCACCCGGGACTGGGAAGTCTTCGGCATGGACCTCCATTCCAATAAATTGGGGGAAGTCCTGGGACACCCCCGCTTCCATTTCCTGGAGGGCGACATCGCCATCAACAAGGAATGGATCGAGTACCACATCAAGAAGTGCGACGTGGCCCTGCCGTTGGTGGCCATCGCCACTCCCATGACCTACGTCAAGAAGCCCCTCACGGTCTTCGAACTGGATTTTGAAGAGAACCTGCGGGTGGTGCGCCAGTGCGTCAAGTACGGCACCCGGATCATTTTTCCTTCCACTTCGGAAGTCTACGGCATGAGCCCGGATGCGGAGTTCTCCGAAGACGACTCCACCCTGGTCCTGGGCCCCATCCACAAGCAGCGCTGGATCTACAGCTGCTCCAAGCAGTTGCTGGACCGGGTCATCTGGGCTTACGGCGAATCCGGCCAGCTCCGTTTCACCCTGTTTCGCCCCTTCAATTGGATCGGCCCCAAACTGGACGACCTCTACGCCGCCAAGGAAGGCAGCTCCCGGGTGGTGACCCAGTTCATCCTCAACCTGTTGCAGCGGGAACCCATCCTGCTGGTGGACGGCGGCCATCAGAAACGCTGTTTCACCTACGTGGAAGACGGGGTCGACGCCCTGATGACCATCATCGAGGACCCGGCCGGCATCGCCGACGGCCAGATCTTCAATATCGGCAACCCCGATAATGAAGCCTCGGTAAAAGAGCTGGCTCTGCTCTTACGAGATCTTTTCCGGGAGCACCCGGACCACCGGGACGACCGCGTCTATTCGGAAATCGTGGAAACGCCCCACGAGGCCTATTACGGCAAGGGCTACCAGGACATCGTCAGCCGCAAGCCTGCCATCGACAAGGCCCGCCGGCTCCTGGGCTGGGAGCCGAAGACGGACCTGAAGACCTCATTGCAGATTACCCTGGATGCCTTTTTGGCAGAGGCCCGGGAGACGGAGGTGTAGCTGTCAGCGGTCAGCTTAAAAGCACCCATAAGCCACGATAAGTTTAGGAAGACACAATCTAAACTTTGAATTTTGAACCTTGAACTTTGAACTATTCTAAGCAGGTGGTTCGGATTTTTTAGCTGAAAGCTGACTACTGAGAGCTT
>JBGPBR010000314.1:0-3053 GCA_041481325.1 Desulfobaccia bacterium | reverse complement strand
CTGTTTCTCAAGGCCTCCAAGCTGCCCCGGGTGGAGATTTTCGCCAAGCCCAAGAGCGTCATCGCCAAGGACACCATCAGCAGCATGAACGCCGGCATCATCTATGGTTATGTCGGGCTGGTGGACGGCATCGTCAGCCGCATCAAGGAGGCCATGGGCCGGGAAAAGGTGCGGGTCATCGCCACCGGCGGCCTCGCCTGCCTCATCGCTTCGGAAACCAGGAGCATCGACACGGTGGACGACTACCTGACCCTGAAGGGCCTGAAGATCATCTTCGAGCGCAACCGGCCCCGGGAGGGACGGGTCAAAGGGACGGCGTAATCAGCTGTCAGCGTTCAGCTTTCAGCAGACAGCCACAAATGAGCCATTCATGTTACTGTGGAACACCCAGAACCATGAAAAATTAGAACAGCCGCCCCCGGCTGTCCAAATGTAGGGTGCGCACCGCGCACCGTTCTTAATGTGTCAGACGCACCCATTTCAGAGCAGAGACAAATAATCGGTAAGCCGTGGAGGATGCCATGAGCTCCGAAGAGGCGGGCATCGGCGGCCGTTATCTCGCTGAGACCCGCTACCGGAGGACGGACCTGGGCCGGCCGGGGAGCGCCTACCCCCGGGCCCCCATGTACAAAGAGTATCCGGAGGCCGGCCGACGTCTGGTGCTCCGGCCCCAGGCCGAGCCCCAGGGCGCGGACCTGTGGCAGTGCCTAACCCGGCGCCGCTCGGAGCGCCGCTACCGGGACCGCCCCCTGACCCAGGAAGAACTGGCGGGCCTGCTCTGGGCCACCCAGGGAATCACCGCGGCCGCAGGCAATTTCCTGCTCCGGGCTTCCCCTTCCGCCGGGGCCCTCTACCCGGTGGAAACCTACCTGGCGGTGCACCGGGCGGCAGGGCTGGACCCGGGGATCTGGCACTTCCAGGTGTCCAGCGCCGCCCTGGAGCTCATTGCCGCCGGGGACTGCCGCCGGGAACTGGTGGCGGCCGGGCTGGGCCAGGATTTCCTCGGGACCGCCGCGGTGGTGTTCATCTGGACCGGGGTGCTCAACCGGGCCAGGTGGAAATACCGGGAACGGGCCATCCGCTACCTGTTCCTGGACGCCGGACATATCTGCCAGAACCTGATGCTGGCCGCCACCGCCCTAAGGCTGGGAGTCTGCCCGGTGGGGGCCTTCTTTGACGGGGAGGTGGAGGACCTCTTGCAAGTTGACGGCGTCCAGGAGCCGGCCTTATATCTGGCCGCAGTGGGCCCCTTGCCCTGAAGGGCTAGATTATACCGTTTCCTGTTTCCGGTTTTCTGTTAATATAATAAGAATTGCCAATAAGTTACCGGTTAAGTTGGTTGCATTTGCCACGGAAAACGGTATTAGTTTTTCGGGCCGGCTCTGCGGCGGGACAGGTTCCAACCTGCCCGGCGCCTCCCGCCGCCCATTTTTTACTTCAAGGAGAACAAGATGACTCGCTGGACCGTCGCACTGATTTTATCCATCTCTTTGGCCCTGGGCGGCGGGGCCCAGGTTCTGGCCAGCAACGTTTCTGAGAAAGTCAAGCAAGCCACGGAGAAAGCCGCCCAGGATTACCTGAAGGAAGGGCTCCTCCAGGCGGGTGAGGGCCGGAATGAAGAGGCCGCCAAGGCTTTTCGCAAGGCCATCGCGGCCAAACCGGATTGGGCCGAGGCCCACAGCCTCCTGGGGAGCGCCCTGAACGAGATCGGGCAATACCCGGAAGCCGAATCCGAGCTGCGCAAGGCCGTGCAACTGAAGCCGGATTACGCCGAGGGCTGGTACTACCTGGGCCAGTATCTCAAGGCCCGGGGCAAGGACAAGGAAGCCCAGGAAGCCTTCGCCAAGGCCAAGCAACTGGCGCGTTGAGGGCTGGGGCGGCTGTCCCCCCCCGCCTTTGGTAGCCGCCAGGCGTTAGGGTGAAAAACCAAATCCCCCTAAATCCCCCTTTAATAAAGGGGGGTAGGGGGATTTTTCATCTTCGGGGGTGCAACCCTAAAGGTCCATGAACGTTTAGCCGGCGCCACCAATTCCACCAAACTTTTCAGGACCGCAGCCGAGACTTTCCCAGAGGCCTTAACTGGGTATTACAGACCAGCCGGCGGCATAAATTCGTGGCAACCGCTGGACCCCGCCCCCGCGGCCCTCAGGTTTTAGTCAGTTCCATGGCCGCGTTTCTTTGCCGGGAAGCCTGGAGATAGCGGTCCCGCTCACTGTAAATGCAGCCGCAGTACGCCTGCTTGTAGAGGCCCAGCTTCTTGCTTTTGGCCATACCATCGGCCCAGCCCTGGCGGAAATCTTCGTAATAGAACGGCACCCCAACCTCCTGGACCAGGAGCTGGGCCAGTTCCCGGATAAGCTCATGGTTTTGGAACTTGCTGTACAGCAGGGTGGAGGTGAAGGCGTCGAACTTGCCCGCTTTGGCCACCCGGGCGGCGGCCGCCAGCCTCAGGTAGTAGCAAAAGCGGCAGCGCTCCGACTCCCGGAAGACCACGCTTCTCAGGAAATCTTCCAGGTTGTAGCTTCGGTCCCAGATTACCGGGAGCCTGACTTTGGCGGCATACTCCTCCAGGGTGGCGGCCCGGCGGGCAAACTCCTGGTAAGGGTGGATGTTGGGATTGAAGAAAAAACCGCGCACCTGGTGCCCCGCAGCCTTCAGGGCCTCCAGCGGATAAATGGCGCACGGGGCGCAGCAGATGTGCAGCAGGATCTTCATGTTTCTGGGTCAGGTCCCCTAAACCACGGAGGCGAAATCTTCCGCCTCGGTTGCCGGTCCCAAGCGGGAGCTTGGAAACCGGGTGAAAGGGCGATTCCTAATAGCCAACTTTTTTCAACCGAAAACCGAAAACGGCACTAAGCGCGGTGGCCCATCACCCGCTTGGCGATTTGGCCCAGTTCCCCGATATTGGCCACCATGGTCACCCCGGCGGCGGTGAGGGCGGCGATTTTGTCCGAGGCCTTGCCGCTGCCCCCGGAGATGATGGCCCCGGCGTGGCCCATGCGCTTGCCCGGCGGCGCGGTCTGGCCGGCGATGAAGCCCACCACCGGTTTGCT
>JBGPBR010000313.1:0-3056 GCA_041481325.1 Desulfobaccia bacterium | reverse complement strand
CTTTCAAAAAGGGGAATTTAGGGGAATTTAGGGGGATTTGGTTTTTCACGGTAAAGCCTGCGGCTATCGGAAATACCCTTTTCCTGGCAAAATCGGTATCAGGCCTCCTCCCTTACCGCCCATCCTGATTTTACTTCACCTTGACGTACTTGCCGCCCTTTACTTCCAGGACGTAGACGCCGTCGGTGCCGGCCCGCACCACGTCGTGCTTGTCGTCGAAGGAGAGCTTGCCGGTGACGCCGTCAAAGTCTTTGACGCCGTCCAGGTACTTCTTGATGCCCTCGGAGGTTGCCCCGTCCTTTTTCATGCCCTCCAGGATCAGGCTGGCGGCGTCGTAAGAGAGGGCCGCGAACATGATGTTGTAGGGGTCGTTGTTTTTCTTGACCAATTCCTCGTAATTTTTCTTGAACGCCTGGTTTTTCGGGGTGTTGAAGTTTTCATCGTATTCCCCGCCGATGACATGACCCTCGGCGGCCTTGCCCGCCAGCTCGATATAGACCGGGTCCATGTCGCCGTAAACTCCCAGGATCTTCTGGTTCATGCCTAACTGCCGGGCCTGGGCCGCGGCTGGGGCGGTCTCCGGGGTGTAGCCGGGGATGAACAGGATATCCGGGTTGGCGGCCTTGATGGTGGTGAGCTGGGCCTTGAAGTCCCGGGAGCCCCGCATGAAGGACTCGGTGGCCACCACCTTGATGCCGTTCTTCTCGAA
This sequence comes from Desulfobaccia bacterium, assembly GCA_041481325.1. Lineage (GTDB taxonomy): Bacteria > Desulfobacterota > Desulfobaccia > Desulfobaccales > 0-14-0-80-60-11 > DASWLF01. The sequence continues at coordinate 2,347 of JBGPBR010000313.1, read as the reverse complement.
GAACTGGGTGAAGAGTTCGGCGCAGCCTTTGCCGTAAGGCTCATTGGAGAAGAAGATGCCCACGGTCTTGGGCTTCCAGTTCTTGGCCACGTAGTCGGTCAGGACCTTGGCCTGGGTGTCGATGCGGGAGCAGCCCCGGTAGATGTAGGGGCCGATGCCGCTGAGCTTGGGGGTGGTGGCGGTCTGGGTTAATAATATCACCTTGGCGTCATTGGCAATTTTGGCCGAAGCCATGGCGTCACCGGAGGTCATGGGCCCCACCATGGCAATCACCTTATCCACGTTGATAATCTTCTGCACCGCATTTACCGCGGCCGCGGGGGAGTCCTTTTCATCCTCCACGGTGAGCGCCACCTGGCTACCGTTGACGCCCCCGGCCTTATTGACCTCCGCCACCGCCATTTCCACGCCCCGGCGGCAGGGAATGCCGTGCTCCGCCCCGATGGAGAGCCGGAGCACCGTCCCCATCTTGATGGGCTCGGCGCCCCAGGACATGCCGGCAGTCAGCATCATGATGGCGCAGCCTAGGACCAGAATCCTGCGAACACTAATCATCCTCTCATCCTCCTTATCCTTTCCTTATAGATTATTTTTTTCACAAACAAAATTAAAATTCCCCAATTTTATCCGGACAGGCGCGGCCGGAACGGGCCAATTAGCGATTTATCCCGGGTTGCCACCAATCCCAAGATGATGGTGCGCAGTGCGCACCCTACGAAAAACTTTTAGTCGTTCCCAAGCTCCTGCCGCGCAACGCCAATTTTCCCCCAAGCTCTGTTCCGAAAAGTCTTTATGTAGGGTGCGCACTGCGCACCGTAACTATATGTTAACTTTTCATAGTTTCGGGTGTTACGAAGGACCATGAATTACTGCTTGGGGACCTCTTAATAGTGCGCCCCACCTCTCGAAATCAGCAAATTCTTCCGCCAGTCCGGCGGTGGCAATTCCTGCCGGACCCACCTGACTTCAGGTATTGTTAGCCGACTTCCCTCAAGGTGATCCTGGCGTTGATGCCCAGGTTCTCCTGGAGGTGGCGCCGGGCCCGGCGGCAGAGGCCCTCCAACGCCTTGACTTCGTCGGAGAAAATCGCCTCATCCAGGGAGATGTCCAGGTCCAGGAGTTCCAGCCCCTCCTCCGTCAGCACCCGCCAGGCAAAGCGGGGCGGGTGTCCCCCCAGGACCTCGGTTAAGAGGCGGGCCACCTGGTCGGGGTGGGCCTTGATGCCGCCCACGGAAAAGACCTCGTCCACCCGGCCGGCGATCTCCCCCAGGCGGACCAGGGTGCGCCCGCAGGCGCAGGTCTCCCTGAGCAGCGAAGTGCGGTCGCCGCTCTTGAAGCGCACCAGGGGGAAGGCGTAGGTGCTGAGGGTGGTGATTACCAATTCGCCTTCGGCCCCGGGCGGCGCCGGCGCACCGGTGGCGGGATCGAGAATCTCCGGGAAGAAGTGGTCCTCGGAAAAATGGAGCCCGGCGTCGGCCTCACAGCTAAAGGCCAGGCCCGGGCCCATGACCTCGGTGATGCCGTAGGCGCTGGCCAGGGTTATCTGGAAACCCGCGGCGATTTCCCGGCGAACCGCGGCCGGCAGCGGCGCGGCCACCAGCAGCGCCTTCTTCAGGCTGAGCTCCGGGGCGGTCAGTCCCATGCGGCCCATCACCGTCAGCAGGTGCCGGGCGATGGACGGGGTGGTGACCAGGACCGAAGTCTTGTAGTCCCGCAGCACCATGAGCTCCTTGGCGAAATTGAGGGTGGTGGCGGGGATCACCGAGGCTCCCGCAAATTCCGCCCCGGCCTGGAGGTCCCGGCGCCAGTTGGCCAGGCCCGGCGGCAGGATGATCTGCACGATGTCTTCCCGGGTGACCCCGGCCGCGGCGTAGACCCGGGCCAGGAGCTCCAGCCAGAGCTTGACGTCCTGGGGGGCGTAGCCCACCACCAGGGGCCGGTCCGTGGTGCCGGGAGAGGACTGGATCCGCACGATGTCCCTGAGCGGCACCGCGAAGAGGCCGTACGGGTAGTTCTCCGAGAGGTCCTCCCGGGAGGTGCAGGGCAGGCGGGCCAGGTCCCCCAGGGTCCGGATGTCGTCCAGCCGCAGGTTCAGGCCGTCGAACTGGCGGCGGTAGCACTTCACCTGACGGTCTGCCCGGGTCAGGGTGCTCTGGAGGCGCTCCACTTGCAGCAATTCCAGCTCTTCCCGGTCCATGGCCTCAACTTCCGGCTGGCGCATCGCCCTACCTCCTTAATTAGTGAGCGGTAAGCAGGGAGCAGGGGGAAAACCTCCCTTTCAAACTGCTCACTGCTCACTTTAGAGACCTTACCTGCCCTCGGTAAAGTCCTTGTAGTCGCGGCCGAG
>JBGPBR010000312.1:0-3060 GCA_041481325.1 Desulfobaccia bacterium | reverse complement strand
GCCAGTTCCGCATCGAGATCTGCCGGGACCCGGCCCCGGACATCGTAGGCCTTGAAACAGGCAATTTGTGCCATGGTCCTATATTAAACCGATAAGGGAATTCAGACAAGGGTGACCTCCAGGGACGTATCAATGGGAGCGGAAAAGAGATTAGTTCCCCCTCACCCTAACCCTCTCCCCCATTGGGAGAGAGGGGATAAAGAAGGAACTCCGATTCTGCACTAATTAATAACTAACAAAACCTTGTCTTATATGCCGACGTCAGAGTTAAATAAACCGCCCGTCTCGGTGCTCATCTGCACCAAAAACGAGGAACGTAACCTCCCGGGCTGCCTGGAGAGCGTGGCTTGGGCCGGCGAGGTGGTGGTCTTCGATTCCTTCAGCGACGACGCCACGGTGGATATTGCCCGGCAGTCGGGGGCCCTGGTGGTGCAGCGGGCCTTCACCAATTTTTCCACCCACAAGAACTGGGCCCTGGATAACATCGAGTTCAAGCACTCCTGGGTCTTGATCGTCGATGCGGATGAACGGGTGAGCGAGGTCCTGGCCGCGGAAATTGCCGGGGTTGTGAGCCGGCCCACAGAAGTCTGCGGTTACTACCTGGCGCGGCAAAGCTGGTTTGCCGGCGTCAGGATCCGCCACGGCGGCTGGTACCCCGACTATAACTTACGTCTGCTCAAGCGAGGTCGGGGCCGCTACGAGGACCGCAGCGTCCATGAACACGTGCTGCTGGACGGGCCCGCGGGTTACCTGGAAAACCCCCTAATACATTATGACTACAAGGGGATTGAGCGTTATTTCGAGCGCCACAACGTCTATTCCAGCCTGGAGGCGGTGGAGGTCTACCGGATGCTGACCGCGCCGCACCAGACTAAGGGGCTGCCGGCGAATTTTTGGGCCAGGGGACCGGGGCGCAGACGGTTTCTAAAAAACCTAGCCTACCGGTATCTGCCAGGCCGGGCCCTCTTTAAATTCATCTGGATGTACTTCTTTAAATTAGGTTTCTTGGATGGGCGCATGGGGTTTCGTTACAGTGTGCTCCATACTTTTTACGACTACCAAATTAGTCTCAAGCTGGAAGAGCTGCGAGACCCCCAATCCCCCATGTCGCAGAGATATAAGCAAGCATAATTCTCTGACGCCTAAGGCAGAGATGGGTCCCGGTTTGCGAGGTCGCCTCAGTCCATTTTTAGACTGCGGCGGCCAAGGGTGCCGCATAATTTCGGATAAGATACCTTCCCGAAACCGGCGCAAAAATCTGGCCGCAGACACTTTCTCAGGAGGCCATGAGAGGATCAATGCCCTTCTTACGTCTTCACGAGTATGACCCTTCGGGGTCTGATTATGGACGCCCTAAGTTTATCGTTTTCCTGTGGTTCCTCTTCCAGGAGACCCTGTTCCGTTATTCTCCAGTTCCCTGCTACGGTTTTCGGCGGCGGTTACTCAAATTGTTTGGGTGTAAACTGGGCAAGCAAGTAATGGTGCGTCCTCGGGCGCGGCTGCATTATCCCTGGCGCATCGAGATCGGCGACCATTCGGCCATCGGCGACGATGCCTGGCTCTATTCCATCGATACAATAAAGATTGGCGAGCATTCGGTCATTTCGCAAAAGAGCTTTCTTTGCACTGCGGGTCATGATTATAACAATCCACGCTTCAGGCTCACGCACCAACCCATAACGGTGGGAAACGGCGTCTGGATTGCCGCCGATGTGTATGTGGCCCCCGGAGTCACCATTGGCGACAATGCGGTCATCGGAGCTCGGTCCAGTGTGTTTCAGGATATGCCTCCTGGGATGGTGTGTTATGGTTATCCCTGTCGCCCCATAAAACCCAGGGGACAATGATCCTAATTAATAGGAGAACAGCCATAGGGTTCCTTCCCCCTCACCCCCGTCGGGGGAGAGGGAAGCAAAATGGAACGCGGCTCTTGGCTGAAAACTGAAAGTTGGCCCCTGCAAGCTATTTTTATAGGAAAGGTGCTTTTATTAGAATTTTTCCGAGCCTTCGTCGCATATGCGGATTTTGATCCACGGCATGAACTATGCCCCGGAGCTGGTGGGCATCGGCAAATATACCGGCGAGTTGGGGGCCTATCTGGCCTCTCGGGGTCATCGGGTCACGGTGCTCACCGCACCGCCCTATTATCCCCAGTGGCGGGTCCAGGAGGACTACCGGCCCCAGCGGTGGCGGCGGGAATGGCTGGATGGGGTGGAAGTGCTCCGGTCTCCGCAATATGTGCCCGCCCGGGTCACCGGCAAGGGCCGCCTGCTTCAGGAGATTTCCTTTGACGTTAGTTGCCTGTACTGGTGGTCAACTTACTTGATGAAGCAATCCTGGGATGCGGTGCTGGCGGTCTGCCCTCCCATGACCTCCGGACTGCTTCCGGCGCTCCTGGCCCGGCGCGGCGCCATGCCGTTGGTCATTCACGTCCAGGACCTGCAGTTGGACGCGGCCCGGGAATTGGGAATCCTGCAGCAGCCGCTGCTGCTGGCCGGGCTGACGCGGCTGGAGCGCCACTTGTTCCGCCAGGCCCGGGCGGTGACCACCATTTCCGGCGCCATGGCGGCCCGCCTAACGGCCAAAGGGGTGCCGGCCTCGCGCCTGCACGTGCTGCCTAACTGGGCGGACCTGGATAACATCCGGCCCGCTAAGCGCCATAACCTCATGCGCCGGGAGTTGGGCTTAACCTCGGAGACCATCGTGCTCTACGCCGGCAACATGGGGGAGAAACAGGGTCTGGAGGTGGTCCTCCAGGCCGCGGCTCTCTGCCGGGAGAACCATTCTATTCGCTACCTCATGGCGGGAGAGGGCGCGGCCCGGGCCCGGTTAATGTTGCTGGCCCAAAGCCTGGGGCTTGATAATTTAATCTTCTTGCCATTACAAGCGACTAGCCGATTTCCGCTGCTGCTGGCGGCGGCTGACCTCCATCTGGTGGTGCAGCGGCACAAGGCCGCGGACCTGGTGATGCCGTCCAAGTTGACCAACATTCTGGCCGCCGGCCGGCCTTTCATCGCCACGACCACTCCGGGGACGGAATTGGCCCGGGTCACGACCGAG
>JBGPBR010000311.1:0-3099 GCA_041481325.1 Desulfobaccia bacterium | reverse complement strand
CATGAGCCCTGGGCTCACCCGAACCATGATCAGGCCAGGTAGGGGCGGGTTTTAAACCCGCCCCTACAGCACCCGTGAGACGCCGGCGCCACCAATGATTATAACTTTTCGGAACAGTCGCGCCGGAGCCTTGGGGTCACCCGCAAGTCATAAAAGATGTCAGAGTCGGCGTCCTCCCCCGCCCCACTTAGTAGCCGCAGGCTTTACCTGCGCCGGACACCCGGGGGCGGGTGTCCTACATTTTCCCAAGTCTGGCTTGGGCAAGGGGGATGGTGGGCCGTGCCCACCCTTTTCATCATTTTTTCTCAAAACTCGAAATTCGTAATTTTTCGGAACAGGAGCTTGGGAACGAGAAATGCACCCATCGCCGGGGCGGGTTCAAAACCCGCCCCTATCGTTTGGACTTATGAGGAAACCCAGCTTGAATTCCCACGACTACCCCGACGAGGTCCGGCAGCGGGCCCAGGCCGTGCGGTTGCTGCTCCTGGACGTGGACGGGGTCCTCACCGACGGCCGCCTCTATTTCGACGCCAAGGGCGAGGCCCTGAAGGTCTTTCACGTCCGGGACGGCCACGGCATCAAGATGGCGCAGCGGGCCGGCCTGGAGGTGGCCCTGCTCTCGGGGCGCCGCTCGGACGCGGCCTATCACCGGGCCAAGGAACTGGGGATCAACCGGTTTTACGAGGGGCTGCGGGACAAGGTGCCCATCCTGGAAGAACTGCTGGCCGCCCTGCACCTCACCCCCCGGGAAGTGGCCATGGTGGGGGACGACTTGGTGGACCTCCCGGTCATGACCCGGGTGGGCCTGGCGGTGGCGGTGGCGGACGCGGTGCCCGAGGTCCGGGCCGCGGCCCACTGGGTCACCGGCCTTCCCGGCGGCCGGGGGGCGGTGCGGCAGGTTACCGACCTGCTCCTCCAGGCCCAGGGCAAGTGGGAGGAGATCGTCAGCCCCTGGCTGGAAGCGGGGGACTGAATCCTGGCGGTCAGCTGTCAGGCAGGGCCATTGATGGATGAGTAGCAGAGGTACGGAGGCGCTTGGCAAAAAGGTGCCTAAGCAGAGCTTAGGGCCAAGATGGCGTTCCCAAGCAGTAATTCATGAGCCCTTGGCTCACCCATCAGTCAAGAAAAGTTGTAGGCTTTTATTATGTTGCGCGATGCGCACCCTTGAACTTTGAACCTTAAACTTTGAACTTTTCGGAACAGGAGCTTGGGAACCAGCAAAAAAGACTGCAGGCTCCTGCCCCACGCCCTGAAAAAACCACCCCACCGTTCCCCCGCAACCCTCTCGCCTTGCAGTTTTCGATCAAATGAGCCCTTGGGCGCCGCCTCTGAGGCCAGATTAACCTTTACACCCACCCCTCCGGTTAATATAATCAATAAAAAATTGGCATGAATTTGGCATGGAAAAAATATCGCCGGGAAACGCCGGTGGCCGGGGAAGGTGGAAATGGTGGCTGGGCTTGGGCCTGGTGGTCCTGGCGCTGGGCGCCTGGGGCCTCTGGGGCCGCCGCCCGCCCCCGCCTCCGGCCAAGCCCCAGGCCGCAGCCGAGGCCAAGTCCCGGATGGAGGGACTCTCCCTCACCGAAATCGTCGACGGCGACAAGCGCTGGGTCCTGGAAGCCAAGAAGGCCGATTTTCACAAGGACCAGATGGAGGTCAGCATCAGCGGCGTGGGGGTGGAGTTTTTCGGCCCCGGGGAGCATATCCGGGTGCGGGCCGACGAAGGTCTGTTCCACACCAAGACCCGGGTATTGACCCTGAGGGGCCAGGTGGAAATGCAGCGGGGCGACATGGTGATCAAAACCAGCGAGGCCACGTATCAGCCCAGCGAGCGGCTCTTGCTGGCCCCCGAAGAAGTGACCCTGACGGAACCCAACCTCAGGGTCCGGGGCAAGGACCTGACAGTGGAACTGGCCCAAAAGCGGCTGGTCCTGGCCCAGCACCAGCTCACGGAATATAAACCCAAAGATGAGGGGCGGAAACCTTGAAGAAATCCTGGGAATTGGCGCCGGGCCTGATTCTGGCCCTGCTTCTAAGCCACCCCGCCGCGGCCGTGGACGAGGCGCCCGCCCAGAAGGCGGCCCCGGGGGAGTTTCCCCTGCACATCACCGCCGCCCGCCTGGAAGCGGACCAGAAGGGCGGGGTCATCGTCTTCTCCGGCAAGGTGAAAGCGGATTACGGCGACTCCACCCTGCACGCCGACGAACTCCGGGTCTATTTCAAGGCCAAACCCGAAGCCCCCAATGAAAAGGCCGCGGCCCCGGCCCCCCAGGCTGAGAATCAGGGTCCCCTGGGCGACATGGGAGGGGAAAAGATCGACCGCATCGTGGCCCGGGGCCAGGTGCGCTACGTCCAGGAGGACCGGGTGGCCACCGGGAATGAGGCGATTTATTACAAGGACCGGGATGAAGTGGTACTCCTGGGCAACCCCCAGTTATGGCGGGCCGAAAACACCTTGAAGGGCGAGCGCATCGTCTTCAACCTCAAGACCGACAAGGTGCTGGTGGAGTCCTCCCCCCAGAGGCGGGTGGAAGCGCTCATGTACTCCCAGCCCCCCCCCGGGGGCAAAGAATCCAAAGACCTCCTGCCCCTGAAGCCTAAAACCCGCAAGGGCCAGCCGCGCTAAGCCATGCACCGTCTCACCCTCCAGTCCTTGAGCAAAAGTTACAACGGCCGCAAGGTGGTGGACGCGATCTCCCTGGAAGTGCGCAGCGGCGAGGTGGTGGGGCTGCTGGGCCCCAACGGGGCCGGCAAGACCAGCACCTTTTACATGGTCCTGGGCCTGCTCCAGCCCGACAGCGGCAAGATCTTCCTGGACGATGAAGACATCTCCTCGCTCCCCATCTACCGCCGGGCCCGGCTGGGCTTGCAGTACCTGCCCCAGGAGCCTTCGGTCTTCCGGAAGCTGACGGTGGCCGAAAACATCCTGGCCATCCTGGAAACCCTGGAGGCAGACCCCCAGGTCCGTGGAGAGCGCCTGGAGAAGCTCCTGGCGGAGCTGAGGATCAGCCACCTGGCCCACCAGAAGGCCTCGGCCCTGTCAGGCGGCGAGCGGCGCCGGGTGGAGATCACCCGGGCCCTGGTCACCGCGCCCCACTT
>JBGPBR010000310.1:0-3103 GCA_041481325.1 Desulfobaccia bacterium | reverse complement strand
CCAACTTCGACCATGACCAGGACTTCAATAAAGCGTATCTTAAACTAAGATACAAGGGTGGGCCCTGCCCACCTTATCAATCAACCCCAGAGGGCCGGTTATGGACCGGCGCCTTGCCGGGTTGCAATTCCTGGTCGTATCCCCGGAGAAGAACCCAGGGGCTGAGACTCAAAGGGGCAAACAACTTTTGTTCCAGGGCCAGGGTTTTGGCGGCCGTGGCCGCGATCCGGGCCCGGGCTTCCGGGGTGCGGCCGTAGCGCCACAGCAGGTCGGCGAACCGGACCTGCAGGGTCACCACCCGGTCGTGCAACACCCGTTTGTCAGCGTAGTTGACCACCTCCGCCTCCCGGACCGGGCGGGGGTCGCCGTTATTTTTCTCCAGGTCGACGTGCTCGGCCACCACCCGGGCCACTTCGGGGAAGCCCGCGGCGCGCACCAGCTCCGCCCCCCAGAGGGCGTGGTTGCGGGCGGTGCCGAGACAAGGGGTCTTGCCCAGATCGTGGAGCAGGGCCCCGGCCTCGATGAGGGGCAGATGCAAGGAAAAACCCGCCGCCGCCAGGGCCCGGCCCAGGAAGGCGGCCACCTCCATCACCCGGAAGCTGTGCTCCCGGATATTGGGGAGCATGGCGTGGGCCGCCATCAGGTCCAGGCAGTCGTCATAAGAAGGCAGGGATATTGAGTGAAATTTTGTCATAACCAGGCGTTAGTAAATTAACCCATGGGCCGGCCCGTGGCCGCCATAAGGTGGCGGGCGCGGCACGCCAATGAAACTGGGTCCCAAGTTCTTTCTGGCCTAGCTCCTGGGTCCCAAGTTTAACTTGGGAACCAGGAGCTATGACCCCTTCGGCAAGACGGTCAGGTTTTGGTAACCAACACCACCGCGTAAGCGGCGATCCCCTCCCCCCGGCCGGCGAAGCCCATCTGCTCCGTGGTGGTGGCCTTGATATTGACGTCCCCCGGTGTCAGGCCCAGGACCGCGGCCAGTTTTTCCTTCATCTCCGGGAGGTGGGGCGCCAGGCGGGGTTGCTCGGCCACCACCACCGCGTCCACATTGACGGGCTGAAAGCCGCGGCGGCGCACGATCTCCACGATCTTCGCCAGCAGGATCAGGCTGGAAATATCTTTATAAGCCTGGTCCTGGTCCGGGAAATGGGCCCCCAGGTCGCCGGCCCCCACCGCCCCCAGCAGGGCGTCGCCCACCGCGTGGGTGAGGACGTCGGCGTCGGAGTGCCCCAGCAGGCCCAGGTGGTAGGGGATGGCGACCCCCCCCAGGATCAGGGCGCGGCCGGCCGTCAAGCGGTGGGCGTCATACCCCAGACCGACTCGCACGCTTTTTCCTCCGCATCAGGGGCAAAAGGGCCTCGGCCATTTGCAGGTCCTCCGGGGTGGTGATCTTCAGGTTCAGGGGCGAGCCGGGGACGACCACCACGGGTTGCTGCAGTTCCTCCACCAGGGAGGCCTCGTCGGTGCCGTAGAAATTGCGGCTGTAAGCCTCCACGAAGGCCCGCCACAGGAGCGGCGCCTGAAAGGCCTGGGGGGTCTGGATCTGCCAGATGTCCTGGCGCTCCAGGGTCTGGAGGATGTGGCCTTCCGGGTCGACCCGCTTCAGGGTGTCATGGGCCGGCAGCCCCAGGACCGCGGCGCCGTGGCGCCGGGCCGCGTCGATGACCCGGTGCACCTGGTCCGGGGTGATGAAGGGGCGCACCCCGTCGTGCACCAGTATCACCTCCAGGTCGTCTTCCTTCTGCAGGACCTTGAGGGCGTGGTAGACGCTGTCCTGGCGCTCCTTGCCGCCGGGGACCAGGCGCAGCACCTTCTTGAAGGTGTACCTGGACAAGACCTTGTCCTGGCAGTAGTCTAACTCCTGGGGGCGGACCACCAGGGTGACTTCGTCCACCTCCTTGACCTTTTCGAAGACCTCCAGGGTGTGGGCCAAAATGGGCTTGCCCGCCAGGGGCAGGTAGGGCTTGGGGGTCTGGCGCCCCATGCGCTTGCCGATGCCGGCCGCGGGAATGATGGCCGCGATCATAAGGGTTGAGCCTCCGGGGCCTCCTGGCAGGAGACCCTGCCGGCCCGTCCGGGAAGGCGCCGGGAGTTTACCCGGGCCACGGGCAGGGCGGCCGGGTCTTGCAGCAATTCCCGGGCCCAGTCCTCCAGGCGGAAGAAGTCCACGCCCCTTTGCCGGCAGCCTGCGAGCAGCCGGCCGAATTCCCGCCGGTAAGGCCCCCCTTCGATTTCGGCGTGGATGGTGAGCACCTGGGGGACATCGCTCTTAAGGCGGGCCAGCACCAGTTGGGAAAAATCTTCGGGCCCGCAGCCGTTGAAGCCCAGGAGCTCATCCAGGGTGGGCAGGGTGGTGGGGATCTCCAGGAGCCGGGAGGGGGCGTCGCCGAAACGGGGCCAGTAGGGGGTGGCGCCCCGGGTGTCGCTGGCGTACAGGAAGCCCCCGGCCGCCAGGGCGGCGCGGCTCGCCTCGCGGCACTGCCAGCCCGGCGCCGCGAAGGCAAAGGCCCGCCGGCCCAGGAGAGAGGCGAACAGGTCCTGGGCCTGGGAGATCTCCCGGGCCACTTCCCGGGCCGACATGGCCAAGAGCCGGTCGTGCCAGCGCACGTGGTCGTAGCCGTGCAGGCCCACTTCGTGGCCCGCCCCGGCGATGCGGAGCGCCAGCCCGGGGGCCGCGGCCCCGATGAGGGGGGCCGGCAGCAGGGTGCCGTAGCACATGGTCCTGAGGCCGTAAATCGCCGGGGCCCGGGTGCGCAGCATCTTCCGGAGAAACCCCTGCTGCCGGAACACCCGGAACACCGCCTTCCCGGAGTTGTCCGGCCCCAGGGCCAGGAAAAAGCTGGCCCGGACGCCGTGGTCCGCCAAGAGGTCCAGCAGCGCCGGAACGCCCTTGACGTAGCCTTCCAGGGTGTCCACATCGACTTTAATGGCCAGACGACCGCTCAAGTTGGCTCCGTTGGAAAAAGCAGCTTTTAGCTCTCAGCAGTCAGCTTTCAGCTAAAAAATCCGAACCACCTGCTTAGAATAGTTCAAAGTTCAAGGTTCAAAGTTCAAAGTTTAGATTGTGTCTTCCTAAACTTATCGTGGCTTATGGGTGCTT
>JBGPBR010000309.1:0-3107 GCA_041481325.1 Desulfobaccia bacterium | reverse complement strand
TATTAAAGGGGGGTTTAGGGGATTTGGTTTTTCACGGTAAAGCCTGCGGCTGCCAATCCATTTTGACCGCAAATCGGTGTTGGTTAGGGGCCGCGCCCCTATTCTTTCAACCTTCAACTTTTAACTTTGAACCTTGAACTTCCCAAAACCGAAAACATTATTTCAGCGGCTGCACCCACACCGCCTGGGGGCCCTGGTCCCCGGCCTCCTGGGCGAACTTAACTTTAGTCCCCGGTCTCAGGTTTTCAAACTTGCCTTTCTTCACCGCATGGGCGTGGAAGTACACCTCCAGGCCGTCATCGGTTTCCAGGAAGCCGTAGTCCTCCTCCGGAAACAGCCGCAGCACCCGGCCGTGTTGGGCCAACGCCTCGTGGGTCTTCACCGCCTGCTGCTCGATGCGGGAGTGCTCCGACAGCCTGCGGTCCAGCACGTCAAAGGCCTCCACCAGCAGGGGGGGCACAAAGGCACCCTGGCGGATGATGGTTATGGTGTCCCCGGCCACCGTGATCACCAGATGCACTTCAAAGGCCCCGAGGTGGTGGTGGGCGCTGCCGATGATCTCCACCCGGGCATGGAGAATGGGGCCATGATAGTGCTTCTGCAAGCGGGCCAGTTCCTCTTCGATCTTGGACCGCCACTCCGGCAATAGTTCCACGTGTTGGCCTTCGATATGGATATCCAGGGGAACCATGGCAACACCTCCTGAGAAGTTACTTCGTTGTCTTTCAGTTAAGAGTCGCCCCCGGCCGAGTCAATGGCACCCCCGGTCCTCGGTGGGGTTGAGGCAGGGGGCGCCTTATTGGGCTCCGATGAAGAAAGGGCGGAAAGACGATTCGTCCTGCTTAAGGGCCGCGGTCAGCAGCCGGAGCATGGCGTCTCGATCCCGGGGCAGGGCGCCGGCCAGGTTGAGGTAATTGGTGTAGTGGTCGCTGGCCACCAGGGTGGGAACCCGGATTGCCTCGATGAGGGCCATGGTTTCGGCGATGACTTCATGGGGGCTCAGCATCCGGAACTGGCCGGCCTGAACGTCGGCCAGCAAGGGGGTGTTGATTTTGGGCACGAAGGTGCGCAGGCGCACCACCTCTGTGGCCATGTCGTTGATGGCCCTGGCCGTTTCCCGGGCGTGGTTGGCGCTCAATTCCCGGCCGCCGATGCCCAGGATCACGTAGGTGTTGAGTTCCAGGCCCGCTTCCCGGACCAGGCGGCCTGCGGCCACCTGGACCCGGGCGTCGGCTCCTTTGCGGATGCGGGCCAGGATTTCGTCATCGCCGCTCTCCAATCCCACGTGCAGGCGCCGGAGTCCGGCCGCGGCCAGGGCCCGCAACTTGTCCGGCCCCTTGCGGTAGATGTACTGGGCCGAGCCGTAGACGGTGATCCGCTCCAGGCGGGGAAAGAGGGAGTGGCTGAAGCGGCAGACTTCGGCCAGGGCCGAGGCCGCCATGGCGATGGTGTTGCCCGCAGGCAGGAAAATGGTGCGGACCCGGTCCCCGTAGGTCCGGCGGGCGCTCATCAGGTCCGCCTTGATCTCCTCGGTGGGCCGCACCTTGAACTTCACCCCGTCCTGGTAGACCATGCAAAAGGTGCACCGGTTGTGGGGGCAGCCCACCGTGGCCTGGACCAGCAGGCTGTCGGCTTCGCTGGGCGGGCGGTAGATGGGACCTTCATAGCGCACGAGGGTCTCCGGTTCTTCGGGGAAATGCCGCCGCCCCAAATTCGGCCAGGCGGCGGTGCTTTTTATTATACCTTCCCCTGGGGTATTGGGAAAGCAGGGGGCAGGGGAGGGGGTGAGCCGACGGCCGGGATTTCTCTCTTGACAACCGAGGAGATAAGGGCAAACTAGTACACAAGCAAGGTTGCGGGGGGTACGGAAGAAATAGTAGTTAACCAAGCAATTAACCTGAGCAGTTCCGGCGGCCCCCGGTGGCAGGGGCCGGGCGCACCGGGGCCAGGGCGGGCGCGGCCTAGTGTTAACCTTTGATCTTGAAAAACAAAAACTGATTGAAATCAGCATCGCCCTGTCCAGCGAAACTAACCTCCTGGTACTGCTAAAAAAGATCATCAAGGAACTGCGTCTCCTGACCAATGCCGACGGCGGTAGCCTCTGCCTGGAGGAAAACGGCAACCTCCGCTTCGAAATTGCCCAGAATGACACCTTGCTGCGCCTGAAGGGGGAGGACTCCCAATTTTTCAAGCCCTTTGAGATCCCCATTACCCAGCGCAGTATTGCCGGTTATGTGGCCCTGACCGGGAACGTCCTGAACCTCCCCAACGTATATAAATTGGATCCCGTCTTGCCGTACCGGTTCGACCCCTCCTTCGACCGGCGCAACGATTACCGGACCCAATCCATCCTGGCGGTGCCGCTCCGGGACCACACCAAGACCGTCATCGGGGTCCTGGAACTGATCAACGCCATGGACGGGAAGGGAACTCCCATCCCCTTCAGCGCCCATTATGAAAACCTGGTCCTGTCCCTGGCTTCCCTGGCGGCGGTGGCCATCAACAAGGCCCGGTTGATCCAGACCATTCAAAACCTGCTCCAGGCGGAGAGGGAAACCTACCGCCGGCATCTGGAGGCCATCTTTCGCAGCGTCAGGGACGCCATCATCACGGTGGACCATGACATGCGGATCATTGCCGCCAATGACGCCACCAGAGACCTTTGCGCTCTGAGCCCCGGGGAGATAATCGGCAAAAGTTTCCGGGAGATTTCCGGGCCTTGCGCCCGGTCATGCTTCGCCGCCCTGGGAGAGATCCTCGGGACCGGCAAGTCCATCAAGGAATACCGCCTGGAATGCCGCCACCAACTCAGGCCTCACCAGGTGGTGGTGGTGAGCAGCTCCCCGTTGAAGGACCGCGATGACCGGCACATCGGCGCGGTCCTGGTGATCCGGGACGTGACCCGGGTGGCGGAGATGGAAGGGGAGTTGCGGGAGCGCTACAACCTCCACAACATCGTGGGCAAGAGCCACCGGATGCAGAAGTTGTTCGGGCTCCTGGACGAATTGATGAACACCGACACCACGGTGTTGATTACCGGGGACACCGGCACCGGCAAGGAATTGGTGGCCAAGGCGCTGCATTACGGTGGCGCCCGGGCGGCCAGG
>JBGPBR010000308.1:0-3108 GCA_041481325.1 Desulfobaccia bacterium | reverse complement strand
GGTTGTCCGGGTCCACCACCGCGGTTTCCAGGGGGCGGCCGAAGAACTCGTCGGGGTATTTGATGAAATACTGGTCCAGGGCGTCGGCCTGGGCCACCAGGACGATGAGGGAATCCCGGCCCTGGCGGCCCACCCGGCCGGATCGCTGCCGGGTGGTGACCATGGTGCCGGGGTAGCCCACCAGGATGCAGACGTCCAGTCCGCCGATGTCAATGCCCATCTCCAGGGCGCTGGTGGAGATCACCCCCCGCATCTTGCCGTTGGCCAGGTTACGCTCGATCTCCCGGCGCTCCTCCGGCAGGAAGCCGGCCCGGTAGGAGCTGATATAGCGGCGGCACTCCGGCGCCAGGCGCTGGGACCACAGGTGGATGAGTTCCGTGAGTTTGCGGGCCTGGGTGAAGCAGATGGTGCTGAGACCCCGGCGCACCGCCTGAGCGAAGATCTGGGCCGCGGTGACCGGCGCCCCGGCGGGCGGGTTGAGGAACAGAAAATGCCGGCTGGACCGGGGGGCGCCGCTGTCGACGATGATCTCCACCTCCAGGCCGGTCAACTGCCGGATGAAGGCCTCGGGCTGGGCGATGGTGGCCGAAGAGAGCAAAAATTGCGGCCGGGAGCCGTAATGCTCGCAGAGGCGCTTGAGGCGCCGCAGCACCTGGGCCATGTGGCTCCCCATAATGCCCCGGTAGGTGTGCACTTCGTCGATGACCACGAATTTCAAGCGCCCGAAAAACGTCGACCAGGAGGCGTGGTACGGCATGAGGCCCAGGTGCAGCATGTCCGGGTTGCTGATCAGGACGTGCGGGGGCCGGGCCTTGAGGGCCTGGCGCTGGGCCGGGGGCGTGTCGCCGTCGTAGATGGCGGCGTTGATGAAAGGGGAGGGCAGGGCCGCGTCCAGTTCCTTCAGGGCCTTGAGCTGGTCCTGCTCCAGGGCCTTCAGGGGGAAAAGATAGAGGGCGTGCCCCCGGGGGTCTTGTAAGAGCGATTCCAATACCGGCAAATTATAAATGAGGGTCTTGCCGCTGGCGGTGGGGGTGGCCACCAGCAGGTGCTTACCCTCCCGGATGACCCCCAGGGCCTCGGACTGGTGGCGGTAGAGGCGGGGGATGCCCAGGCGCCCCAGGGCCTCCACCACCGGGGGCGACAGTCCCGCGCCGCTGTCCTCGTACTCCGCCGCTTTTTCCGGCAGGTAATGGTAGTGGCTGAGGATGTCCCGGGTGTCGGCGGACTCTTTCAGGGAATTGATGAATTCCTGGAGCATGGGTGGTTCTCAGTAGTCGGTAGCCGGTGGCCAGTTTTTCGTTTTTGGTGAAGACTGACGACCACCAGAAGTGCCAGCCGGGCAGAAAACAAGCCGAATCCTGGTTCCCAAGCTCCTGCTTGGGAACGCAAGATTTTGGCCCAAGCTTTGCTTGGGCACCTTAATGTGGGGAGCGCCCGCCTGGCAGCAACAACTCATGGTAGCACAGGCTTTCCAGCCTGTGCGGCGCAGGCTGAAGCCTGCGGCTGCCATTATAAGGACGACGGGCGGGGACGCCCGCCCCACTATTAAATTCCTTTTTCAAACCCTTAACCCCAGAACCTAAAACCTAGAACCTGTCATTTAGTTCCCACGTCCAGGTGCTCCCAGTCGGTGTGGTAGCCGAAATAGACCCACTCTTGGGGGAGGCGCATCCCCAGCCACTTGGCGGCCCGGAAGACCCAAGCGGGCATCTGCCGGGCGTCCAGCCGGTGCATGGCCTCCCGGTTGTACTGGCGGGTGGCCCGGCTGATGGGATTGGGCGGACCGTCCACCACCCCTTGCCCCTTATAATTATAGTCGTTCAGGTCCAGGGCCAGCCCCAGGCGATGGTTGGAGGACTTGGAGTGGTGGCCGTGATAAATCTCCGAAAGATTATTAAAGCGGCACACCGCCACGGTGGCCGCCAGGGAGTCGCCGTCTTCGTCAGGGAAACTCAGGCACTCCGCCGCCACCGGCCCGGAGGCGGCACTCACCGCGAAGGTGTCCTCGCCGCCCCGCACCACCAGGAGCGGCACCCGGCGGGCTGGGTCGCACCAGCCTTCCCGAAAGATGTACTCCAGGAGCAGGCCTGCCAGGGGCGCGAACTTGCTGTTGACTTCCAATTGAATGAGTTCCGGCCGGTAGCGGGTCTTGTCGTTGATGTCGGTCAGGTTGGCCACGTGCCAGACAAGGCCCGCGGGCCGGGGGGTGGTCAGGGCCACGGTCTGCCACTTTTTCTCGAACCCGGAATAAGTCTTGAGCTTTTGGGCCCGGGCCGGCACCCAGACCGGGGCGGAGAGGGTCACCCCCACCTGGTCGCCCCGGGGGAAGCGCCGCCGCCGCAGGTCTTCCCAGGAGACTTCCCGCCCCGGTGGCAGCAGGTCCAGGGTTTGGCGGCGCAGCTCCACCAACTTGCGAACGTTTAGGAGGCTCCTGGCCCGGGCCGCTTTCTGGAGGAAATCCCGCTCCCGGTCGGCGGCGGTCATGCCGGGGGCATAGCTCAGGGCCACCTGGGCCATGATCCCGGCCGACTGGGGGGCCTTTTGGGTTTCCAATATCCGGGGGTGGGGAGGATTAGACCCGGAAAGAGTCCTCTGGGAAGCTGCTGCGGCTGGCCCTCTCTGGGTCAAAGGCGCTAACAGTGCGGCCGCCAGCAGCAGCAAGACCAGAGTCAACCCATGTCGCATGCTTAATTTTATGTGACCCGGGAAGGCGAGTCAATCGGAGTATTGAGGGCATCGACCAATTGCCTGAGGTTCTCGGACCTTAGGCGAGAAATTTTAATAGAAGAAACGTATTTGGTGGCAAAGACGAGACGCCGGTGCCACCAGGAAAAGTTGGCAACCATCCTTAGATTGAGCGCAAATCGCGATAAGAAGATTTTCTGGGGGAATGGGCATTTTTGCAGAAGTCACCCAGAAACAATTAAGGGCTTAGGCCGTTAGGCCTAACCCCTTGAAATCAGTGGCGCGCCCGAGAGGATTCGAACCTCCGACCCACGGATTCGTAGTCCGTTGCTCTGTCCATGCTGAGCTACGGGCGCAATCTTTTAAATTTATCTTATTATTGGCGGAGGGGCAAGACCGAGAGTGCGCCCCGGAAAAAATCTC
>JBGPBR010000307.1:0-3117 GCA_041481325.1 Desulfobaccia bacterium | reverse complement strand
GGCCCACATCTGGTTCTGCCCCACCTCCGTGGTAATGAAGGCGTCCCCC
This sequence comes from Desulfobaccia bacterium, assembly GCA_041481325.1. Taxonomy (GTDB): domain Bacteria; phylum Desulfobacterota; class Desulfobaccia; order Desulfobaccales; family 0-14-0-80-60-11; genus DASWLF01. The sequence goes on along the minus strand of JBGPBR010000307.1, from coordinate 3,068 downwards.
TTGGTCAATTCGTACAGTTTTTCCACGACATACTGGGGCTTGATAACGGTGTCGCTCCAGGTATAGGTCAGGGGATGTTCCTTCTCCCAACCGGCCACGGTCTCCAGCCAGGGCCTCCGGGCCGCGCCCCAGTCTTTCTGGGGCAGTTCCTGCACCAGGTCGTTGAGCTGTTTCAAGGTATCCAGACAGTCGCCGACGATGGGCACATGAACGTGGACGTTCTTGCTGATGGAGCTCGGGTCGATGTCCACGTGGATAATCTTGGCGTGGGGGGCGAATTCCGAGAGCTTGCCGGTGACCCGGTCATCGAAGCGGGCCCCCACGGCGATGAGGACATCGGCTTTGGACACCGCCATGTTGGCGCAGTAGGTGCCGTGCATGCCCAGCATGCCCATCCACAAGGGGTTGTCGCCCGGGAAGCCCCCTAAGCCCATGAGAGTGCTGGTCACCGGGATCTGCAAGGTTTCGGCGAATTTGCGCAGCTCCTCCGAGGCGTTGGACAAGATAATGCCGCCGCCGGTGTAAAGCACCGGTTTCTTGGCGGTCAAGATCATATCCAGGGCCCGTTTCACCTGCCGGGGATTGCCATGGTAGGTGGGGTTGTAGCTCTGGATCTTGATGCTCTCGGGAAACTTGGGGGTGGTGCTTGCCTGGATGACGTCCTTGGGCAGGTCCACCAACACCGGTCCGGGTCGCCCGGACCGGGCGATATAGAAGGCTTCGTGGATGGTTTGGGCCAGCTTGGTGACGTCCTTCACCAGGTAATTGTGCTTGGTGCAGGGCCGGGTGATGCCCACGATGTCCACTTCCTGGAAGGCGTCGTTGCCGATGAGGGCGGTGGGCACCTGGCCGGTGAACACCACAATGGGAATGGAATCCATGTAGGCCGAGGCGATGCCCGTCACCGTGTTGGTGGCCCCGGGGCCGGAGGTCACCAGGGCCACGCCCACCTTGGCGGCGGCCCGGGCGTAGCCGTCCGCGGCGTGGGCCGCGGCCTGCTCGTGGCGCACCAGGATATGTTTGATCTCCGGGTGGCGGGTGAGCTCATCATAAATGTCCAGAACCACCCCGCCGGGGTAGCCGAAGATGTGTTTGACTTCCTCCCGCTTCAAACATTCCAGGAAGATTTGGGCCCCGGTCATTTTCATAAGGCTTTTTCCTTTTGCCGATATTTGGCCAAAATCTGTTCGATCTTGTCGCGGCCGGCCAGCTTCAACTTCTGCAACCGCTTCCGCTCCATGGTCTCTTCCGCGGTTAGATATGGACGGCGGTTGAATTCCTCCAGCCGCCGCTCAAAGTCCCGGTGTTCTTCCAGGTAGCGGTGCAACTCCGGGTCCCGCTGCCTCATCTCCGCAATGATTTCCAGATCACTCTTTTCCATGCCAATCCCTGCCCCTGGCCTCAAGTTTCTCAAAGTTACAACCGAAATCTTAAAATAATGCAAGGTATTTGTCAATCGCCACGGGCGGGAGCTGGCGGAAAAGAGGCGCAGAATTTTTACCGGGTAGAGGGGCAAGGGGGGCAAGGGGGGCAAGGGGGGCGCCGGGGAGTTGCTGAACTAATTTTAGATAAGGGCCGGAGGGCTGTCTGAACTTCAAGAAACTCCTGTCCCGCCTGACCCCGGCCGCCTCCTGGACAGGTTCTTCAGCTTCCTGGGGCGGGGCCGGCCCCCCGGCTTGCGGCCACCTCCGGCGGCAACCCCTGGAGCCCTTTGCCCCCCGGCAGGAGCTCCCCGGTGATCTTCCCCAGACCCCAGACCCTGGTCCAGGCGTGCCTGGGCACCATCTGCTGGTCCAAAAGAGCAAACACCGGGCCGGGCTTATTCCTGTGATCCAGGCCGGTTACGGAGATCATCGCCTTCCGGCCCTGGGGGGTCTCCGGACCGATGCGCACTTCCATCTCTTCGGGCTTGGGATACGGAATGCCTGCCACTTTGAATACCTGGCCGTCCCGGATGGGGCCCAGCAGTCCCAGGCGGCAGTTGTAGAAGGCGCTTAAGGGATCGTATATGGCCTCGGTCAGGGGAGTCTCCCACTTGCGCACCATTTTCCCGCCCTTTTCCTGCCACATCTCCAGTTTGCCCCGGGCGTAGTCGAACCGGTATTCCTTCAGATGGCGCTTTTTCCGGCGCCGTGACTCTTCCCGGTACACCAGGGGCAGGAGGCGGCCGTGGCGCCAGGCCATGTCGGTGCGGTACTGGTCCCGCCGCTCGCCGCCTATGGCCTTCAGCGCCCCTTGCAGTTCTCCGGAGATTTCCGCCCGGTACTTGCCGTCCCCCAAATCCTGGAAGGTGAGCCGGACCCGGACCGCGTCCCGCAGCATCAGCACGTCCACCGAGAAGTGCAAGTCCTCCAACCAGGTCTCGCCGGCCGCGGTCCCCACCGGTGCCAGCAGCGCCAAGGTGAAGAGGGCCAGGCCCCAAAGCCGGCCTCGCCGGCGGGCGCGGCCCGGGACCGCCGGGGCCGTTCCCGCAGCCGGGCGGGGCTTCCTGTTTAGGGGTCTGACCGGCGACATGGTCTCCTCACTTCAATTCCAGCCTGCCCACTAGCGGCCGCCCGGCCAGCGGCAGTTGGTCCAGCGGCGTTATGGCGCCGGGATCCAGCAACTGGCCGGTAAGCTTGCCGAACGCCAGCACCCTGGTCCAGGCCGTCTGCGGCACCGATTGGGGCCCGACATAGATAAAAAAAGGGCCGCGCTCGTTTCCCGATTTTTCCCGGACGGTGAGCATCACCTTGCGTCCCTGGTCCGTCTCCGGCCCCAGATTGATGATCAATTCCTCGGGGGCCGGGGTGGGGATGGTTTTAACCCGCAGGGTTTGGCCACCGGTCAGCGGCCCGAAGGCCCCAATCCGAAAGTTGTACAACAGGCTCAACAGATCGTAGATCGGTTCTTTAAGAGGGACTTCCCACCTCTTGCCGCTCTTCTGGTTGTCGGTCGACCGCCAGTATTCCATGAGGCCTTTTTCATAATCAAAGCGGTACTCCTTCACCACCCGGCGGCCCCGGTACCACAGTTCTTCCCGGAAAACCAACGGCAGCAAACGTCCGTCCTTCAGGACCATCTCGGTG
>JBGPBR010000306.1:0-3121 GCA_041481325.1 Desulfobaccia bacterium | reverse complement strand
ATTTGGGGGAACCCTGCTTTTTTTCAAAAGCAAGGTTCCCCCAAACCCCCTCCTGGAAAAATATATGTAGGGTGTGCACTATGCACCCTACACGCTTGAACGCAATTCGTTATTTAAGGTCAGGAGCGCAGCTGTGCCGGCAGTTAAGCCAATTGCGGGCCTCAAGCGCTGGGGCCTGAACGTCCTGGAGTTCTTCCTGCCCCGGTTGTGCCTGTTTTGCGGGGCGGCGGTGGGGGAGGTTGCGGCCCAGGCCATCTGCCCGGAGTGCGAGGCCCGGATCGAATGGGTGGAAAGCCCCCTGTGCACCTGCTGCGGCGTGGTCTTCCCCGCCCGGGATGGCCTCGACCGCCTCTGCGGCCTCTGCCAGACGGAGCCCCCGCCCTTCGCCCGGGCCCGGGCCGCGGCCCTCTACGAGGGGCCGGCGGCGGACGCGGTGAAGCGCTTCAAGTTCGCCCGCCGGATGGCGTACCTGCCGCTCATGCAAAGCTGGCTGCAGAGGCCCGCCTGCCTGGAACTGGCGGCCGGCGCCGACCTCCTGGTCCCCGTGCCCTTGCACCCCCGGCGTCTCAAGGCCCGGGGCTTCAACCAGGCGCTGCTTCTGGCCCAGGGCCTGACCGAGGCGCCGGTAGCCCTGGACGTGTTGCTCCGGGTGCGCCACACCGTCCCCCAACTGAAACTCAATCCCAGGGAGCGCCGGGACAACGTCAAGGGGGCCTTCGCGGTGCCGGACCCGGCCCGGGTCAAGGGGAAAAAAATCCTGCTGGTGGACGACCTCTTTACCACCGGGGCCACGGTCCGGGAGTGCGCCCGGGTGTTGCGCCGGGCCGGGGCCCGCCGGGTGGAGGTCCTCACCGTGGCCCGGGTGAAGCATGAATGATGCCGCCCAGAGCCACAGGGGGCCCAGAGAGAAAGGATCGTGCCTCAGGCACCATCCTTTGTTATAGTCTTTCTTTGTGTCCTCTGGGTCTCTGTGGTAAATAATTTCCTGAGGATCGCCATGGTTGCATGCAACACCGGCCATAAGGTGGTGGATTGGGAGGCTGCGGCCCGCTGGGTCAGGGACCTGCAAGCCCGGGGCCGGACCGTGGTCTTTACCAACGGCTGCTTCGACCTGCTGCACCCGGGCCACGTGGCCTACCTGGAAGAGGCCCGCTCCCTGGGGGACGCCCTGGTGGTGGGGGTGAACACCGACGCCTCGGTTCAGCGCCTTGACAAGGGACCCGGGCGCCCCGTGGCGACGGAGCGCGACCGGGCCCGGGTGGTGGCGGCCCTGGCCTGCGTGGACCGGGTGGTGCTCTTTGGGGAAGACACCCCCTTGGAATTGATCACCGCGCTTTCCCCCGACGTCCTGGTGAAAGGCGGCGACTACGCCCTGGACGCCATCGTCGGCCGGGAAGTGGTGGAGGCCCGGGGCGGCCGGGTCCTGGCCCTGCCTTTTCGTCCCGGTTATTCCACTGCCACGCTCATCGAGCGTATCCGGGGCGGGAGTTAAGGTGAGATAGGCAATCGATCTCCCCAATTCTTCTCCCAGCAACCGCAATTCACTAACTTACGATAAATTCTAATCATGGATTTTGATATCGATAAGTTATCGTAATCTTACGAAATATTATGATAATGGCAAGTTATCTCGCAGATACTGACGGCCGCCACCCAAGGCTGCCTGAGCAGGACTATCGGGCGATATTAAGTATCTTGAACTAAAAAAAAGGCGGCCCGGAGGCCGCCTTTAGGTTACCCGCAGGAGGGGCGTTTAGAAGTGGTACGCCGCGCCCACCTGGAAGCTAAAGAAATTATAGGTGGGGCTGAAGGTGAAGTTGTTCACACTTCCATCACTGCCCATAAGCCCGGAATAGTGGTAGCTGGGATTGGCATAACGGTACTTGAAGGAGACATCCAGGGAAACGTTTTTCAAGGCCATATACCTCATGCCGGCCTCCACCGCCAGGGCGATGTCCGCGCTGGATTGGGAAGGCGCCTTGATCCAAGCAGGCCCAAACTCAGGAATATAGCTAAGAGTCGGGGTCTGGCTGGAGAAGAGGATGGCCGGGCCCACCGCCACGTAGGGTTGCAGCCGGCCGAATGGCACCTCACTGTCCGCAAAAAAGCCGTAGCGGGCCGCGAACATGAAGGCCAAAGTGGCGGCGTTTCCTTCGCTCCAGAAGTCAACTGGATATCCGTCCGCCGCCATTCTCCCCTGACCCCGGCGAATGTCCACGCGATGGTAGCTGAAATCAACGTAAAAGCCGAGATACTTCATCCAGTCGGGATAGTTCATCCCCAGGAAGCCCTCTTTGACGAACCAGGTGCCGAGCTTCAGACCGCCCACCACTGCCGGGTTGATATGCCCGGCGGGGTTGAAGGTCCATGGGTTAGAATAATCAGCAATGCCATTGATCGAATCAGTGACATTGCCCCCAAAGTTGCCGCCGATGTAACCTTCCACGTACATTTCGGCCTGGGCCGCTCCCGGCAGGACCAGCAGCGAGCATGCCAGAAGCAGTACCCCCACCCCCAAGAAACCCTTTGTTTTCATGGACCATCCCCCCTATGGTTCAACCCATTAGATTTCTTTACCATTTCGGACCTTATTGCATGAAGGACCCATTTGTCAAGAATTAATTGACATAGGAAAGCGAATGTGCTAGCAATATCTATGGTTAAGCCCCCCTTAACCATAAATTTACAATTTTATGCTTGGCCGGGTGCTCCCGCCCGGCCATTTTATTTCTGTAAGGAGTTAATTCTCAACCCCAAACCGAGTTTTGGTATCTGCTATTTATCTTATCTATTTAAAATAACCAGGAATTTTTGATATGAACAACATATATTCTTGATAGTTTTTCATTAGCGCCTCTCCTTTCCCTCAGGCTCCCGCACCCAACCCCTTTCAGGGGGCTGGGAGGGGAGTTTGAGGGGAGGGCGGGGAATTGACTTACGAAAAATCCCCCGGTCCTTCCCTCAAATATTCTATCTCAAACCTTCTGATACGAAACCTATTTTCCCTCCAAGGCCTTTTTAAGTCTCAAGACTTCCTCCCGCAGGCCCAGTCTGATGCCGTCATAGTCCGAAGCGTCTGGGTCAACCTCCAGACCCCGCCTTTTAAGCTCCTGCCAGGAAT
>JBGPBR010000305.1:0-3130 GCA_041481325.1 Desulfobaccia bacterium | reverse complement strand
CCGCGAAGATCTGAATGCCGCCGTATTGCTTCGGCCCCACCTTCCCACCTTTGGAGGATTTCCGGGCAAAGTCCGTCGGGATGGCCAGCATCCCCTGCTTGGCGGTGATGGTGGTGGCCCCCGGGGGACCGATGTGGACGTGACCCCAGGTCCAGCCACTCGATCCCCTGACTACCGCGGTCATCAAACTCCCCACCAGGCGGGCCTTGTCCACCACAATGGGGACCCGCTTGCTGCGGAAGTGCAACATACTCTTGGCCCGCTCCCGGACCTTAAAGGCCATCTCATTGAGAACCTTGGCCACATTCTTATCCAGGTTCTTTTCAATGGCCTCCAGGGCCTTGATGGGGTCTTTCTCGGCCATTTCATTTCCAGTCTTAATGGAACGTAGCCTTCATGGCATGCTGCCAGTAGCCGTAACCGGCGTTCCGGCTGGCTTCCACGATGTACCGGTGCTTCCGGTCGTTCTTTTCCATCTCCGAGCCCTCGGCGATGGCCTTGGTCTGGACGCCGTACTCTTCCTGCATGATCAGGGGCTTGGCCCTGCCGTCGGTCCGGAAGACCGCAAAGGAAGTCGTCCAGGCGGAGAGCCGCGGGTTGGGGATGACACTGATGTTGACCTGCTGGTCTTTCGACAGGGCCAGTAGGGGATTGTCTACCGAGCCGGCCCCGGTGTTCAGGGTGGCGCCGGTCATGGCGGCCACGGCGGCGCCCCAGAACGGCACCGGCACCATGGCCATGAAGCTCCGGGCGTCGCCGTTGATAGGTTCGGCCAGGTCATCTTTTAGGGTGTAGAAGTATTGGATGACCCCCAAGATGGCTTGGGCCATCTCATAGGGGGTGGGTGCCGTGGTGGTGGTTACTTCCAGAGCCGGGACATCCGTATAAACCAACAGGTTTTTCTGCGTCCCGGAATCGCCTTCAGCATGATTGGCGGCGAAGAAATAAAGGCCGTCATAGCACAAGGCGGTTTCGCCGGCCAGAATCAGGTCCGAGCCGAGCTTCTCCCAATGCATGGCCGCCCGGGCCGCCATCTCATCCACCCTTATCATCACCTGGCCGGTCTTATCCCGGCGGAGGTCATCGATATCGATATCCAGGGTAGCGTCGAAGATCTTGTTGATCAGGGTGTAAGGCGGCATGGGCCGCAGGCCCTGGGCCCGACGTTTGCCCTTCCATTCGTCCATGGCGGCCGTCTGGCCCAGCCATTTATAGGTCTCGCTCTCCTGGTTGGAGGTGATCAACATGGAGATCAACGTCATCCAGGATTTCCCCAGGACCGCCTCCAAAGTCTGATAAAACCGGCCGATAATCGCTCGGCTGCTAAGTCCAAGTTGTTCGGGCATGGCCTTTCTCCTTTCGCGCCTACATGGGCGCTCAATGTTTTACGAGGTCAGCAGAACCCCGAAGGCTTCCAACTCCGACAGCAAGGTGTTGATCTTGCCGTTGGTGGTATTGAAGGCGCTGATAATTTCCGCCTCGGTATCGAGATCCAAGGTGGTGTAATTCACCTTTGCGTCGGCGATGTGCGCCCCGGGCGTGCCATCCACTTTGGTGATGGGGCAGAATTCCACGATGCCGATGCCGGTGCTAATAAACTTCGCCACCCGGCCCACTCGGCTATTTCCCGCGGCGGTGAGCACCAGAGTGCCGTCGTCCGAGGCATAGACCGGGCTGCCCAGGTCGGTGATGGCCAGGCTGGCAACCGCCGCCTTGGCGAAATAGTTTCCGGTGCGGACAAAGACTTCCAGGGCGCCGTCACCACCGCTGGCGTTGTTGGCTTCAGCATAGGCATGCCCCAGGAAGACATTGCCGCCTGCCACATTGGAAGCGTAGCCATCCGAGCGCTTGAAGATCAGGCTGCCCTCGTAGGCGTGGATCGCCTGGTAGAGCGAGTAGGCCTGGAGCTTGCCTTCCAGCACCGTAATGGGGGTATTTTTCGAAAGGGCCATGATTTTCCTCCTCAGCCTTTTTCAGGCTAAAATTATTTGATCACCTGGCCCTTTTTTTCCGCACGGCGATAGGCCAGATAGGTTTCAAACACGCCGAATTCCTTGTTGAGTTTCGGCCCGGTTTCTTTATCTTCCCATTCTTTCATCGCCAATTTCTCGATGGGGAGATCGCCCCGGGGTTCATCGGTGCGGGTGTCCACTTGCGGTTGCGTACCCACCACCGGGGGGGCCGCCGCGGCCATGACCACCAGGGCCTCGGCCTTGATCTGGTCATGATGCGCCAGGAAGAGCTTTAGGGCCGCCTTGGGCTCGGTGCCATCCTGGATCACCTGGAAGGTGAGGCCTTTCAGGCCCGCGGCCTCCAGTATCTCCACGGTTCGGGCTCGTTCAATCTTCAGGGCCTCTTGGCGGCCCTCGGCCTTGAGCTGCTCGGCCGCTTCCGGGTGCGCTTCCAGCAGCGTCTTCAGGGTGACGCCGGCGGCGCCCTCGGCCTTGGCCTCGGCAAAAGTTTCCGGATGCTGCGCTTTCAAGGTTTTCAAGTCCATATTCTTCCCTCCTAATTGTTGGGCCAGCGCCAAGGCGTCGGCAAAGGTCCCGATTTTATCCACCAGCCCGGCGGTGCGGGCTTTCTTCCCGATGAACAGCCGGCCGTCGGCCATCCGGCTGTGGGCCGTATCGACCTCTACGCCCCGGTTCCGGGCCACGGCCCCCAGAAAAATCTGGTAATAATCATCTACCATGGACTGCAAATATTCCTGGCCCGATTCGGTTAGGGGCTTCTCGTCGCTGGCCAGGCGCTTGTACTTGCCGGCAAAGATGGCGGTGCGCTTTATGCCCATCTGAGCATCCCGGCCGGAGCGGTCCACGTGCATCATGGCCACGCCGATGGAACCAACCTGGGCCGTTTCGTTGGCGATCACCATTGATGCCGCCGAGCCGATCCAGTAGGCGGCCGAGGCCATCAGGCCGTTGGCGTAGGCCACGATGGGTTTGCCGCCGCCTCGGGCCGCCAAGACCTGATCCGCCACTTCCATGGTGCCGTCCACCGCCCCACCGGGGGACTCAATATCCAGCACCAGGGCCTGGACCTCCGGGTCGGCCAGGGCCTGGCCGATGTCCCGGGCCAGCAACTGGGTGCTGGTGCCCCCGGACATTTCCATCATCAGGTTCATGCGCTT
>JBGPBR010000304.1:0-3132 GCA_041481325.1 Desulfobaccia bacterium | reverse complement strand
GGATGGAGGTTTTCACCGCGTTGACCGCGAACTTGAAGATCTCTGGCCCGTCCATCTCCAGAAAATGCCGTTTGACGTGGGTCTGGAGCGGCAGGAAGGGGCTGACCTCCCGATCGAACTCGGTATCGCAGAAGAGCTTCATGTTCAACTGGGAGGCGATGAACGACGTGATGATGCGGCCCCGCGGGCTGGGCCCCAGCACCACGGCCCCGGCCCCGTCGCCGAAAAGGAGGCAGGTGGCCCGGTTGGTCCAATCCGTGAACCGGGAGCAGGCGTCGGAGCCGATGACCAGGGCGTATTTGCCTTCGGGGGCCACCAGGCGCTCCCCCACGTAGAGGGCATAGTTGAAGCCGCAGCACCCGGCCTGCAGGTCGAAGGCCGCGGCCTGCCCGCCGATTCCCAGTTCCTCCTGGACCCGGATGGCCCCGGCCGGGAAAAAATGGGCCGGAGTGTTGGTCCCTAAAATGATATAATTTAATTGCTCAGGCGCGATACCCGCGGCCTCCAGGGCCTGGCGGCCGGCGGCCACCGCCATGGTGGCAGTATCCTCATCCGGCGCGGCGATCCTACGCTCCCGGACGCCGCTGCGCTCCACGATCCAGGCATCCGTGGTGTCCACCAATTTTTCCAGGTCCTGGTTGGTCAGGACCGCTTCCGGTACGTAAGCGCCGGTCCCCAGGATGCCGATGGACTTCTTGGTCAATACTGCCCCCTAACCTCACTAAAGATGTTAATAAAATATACCGTAGCAGTGGGAAAAAGGCAAATTAAATGGCCCCATGGCCTCTCCCGGCGCCGGCCGGGGAGGATGCTTCGGTCAGAAATTTTGCTAAAATGAAATAAGGTAAAATCCTGCGAAAAAACGAGATTCTACTAGGTCGGATATGGCTTGAGGTTCGAAAGACTAATCCTGAGGCCAGGATAATGGCTGCCGGACTTTTGGGAGTTTCTTAAAACTTTCCTTTCTAGCCTTGACTTCAATATATGGTATAATAGTATACGAAAAACTACAATATCTTGCAGAATTGCTTAATCCATAACTCATTTAAATGTGGAGGGAATAATGTCGCCGCTGCCAGGGGAAGTCAGGGAAATCGCGGGGGAGCTCCCTTTATCTCCCAACGCCTTAGTGGTCCTGAAACGCCGCTATCTCAAGAAGGATGATAAGGGCGAAGTGGCCGAAGCGGCCCCGGACATGTTCCGCCGCGTGGCCGAGACCATCGCCCAGGTGGATAAGCTCTACGACCCCAAGGCCGAGGTGGCCGCCACCACCCGCAAGTTCTACGAGGCCATGTCCAGCCTCTCCTTCATGCCCAACTCCCCCACCCTGATGAACGCCGGGCGCGAGCTGGGCCAGCTTTCCGCCTGCTTCGTCCTCCCCATAGGCGACGACATCGAGTCCATCTTCGACGCGGTGAAGCAAACGGCCCTCATCCACAAGTCCGGCGGCGGCACCGGCTTTTCCTTCTCCCGCATCCGGCCCGCCAACGACCCGGTGATGTCCACCAAGGGGGTGGCCTCGGGCCCCATCTCCTTCATGAACATCTTCGACGTGGCCACCGAGACCATCAAGCAGGGCGGCACCCGCCGGGGCGCCAACATGGGCATCCTCAGGGTGGACCACCCGGACATCGAAGCCTTCGTCACCTGTAAGAACGACACCAAGCGCCTGACCAACTTCAACATCTCCGTGGGCCTCACCGACGCCTTCATGGAGGCGGTGAAGGCGGGCAAAGACTTTGCCCTGGTCAATCCCCGCACCGGCCGGGAAGTCAAGAAGGTGGACCCTTCGGCCCTGTTCGACCTCATCGTCCAGAGCGCCTGGACCACCGGCGAGCCCGGCATCGTCTTCCTGGACGCCCTGAACCGGGACAACCCGGTGCCCCACCTGGGGGAGATCGAAGCCACCAACCCCTGCGGCGAGCAGCCCCTGCTGCCGTATGAGTCCTGCAACCTGGGCTCCCTGAACCTGGCCCAGGTGGTGCGGGACGGCCGGGTGGACTATCCGGCCCTGTCCGACCTGGTGCATACCGCGGTGCACTTCCTGGACAACGTCATCGACGCCAACCGCTTCCCCCTGGAGGAAATCAAGGAGCACACCCTCAAGACCCGGAAGATCGGCCTGGGGGTCATGGGCTTCGCCGACCTCCTGGTGCGGCTGGGCATTCCCTACAACTCCGACGAGGCGGTGGCCGTGGCCGAACAGGTCATGTCCTTTATCCGCCAGGAGGCCCGGCTGGCCTCCGCGGCGCTCTCCGAGACCCGGGGCAACTTCCCGTACTACGCCGGCAGCCGCTACGACGGCAACGGCATGGGGCGCATGCGCAACGCCACTACCACCACCATCGCCCCCACCGGCACCATCAGCATCATCAGCGGCTGCTCCTCCGGCATCGAACCACTGTTTGCGGTCTCCTACGTGCGCCGGGTGCTGGAAGGCACCGAGCTCATCGAAGTCCACCCCTTTTTCGAGGAACTGGCCAAACAGCGGGGCTTCCACACCCCGGAACTCATGAAGCGCATCGCCGCCACCGGCTCCATCCGGGAGATCCAGGAGATCCCCAAGGACATCCGGCGCCTCTTCGTCACGGCCCACGAAACCTCGCCCCAGTGGCACATCAAGATCCAGGCCGCGTTCCAGAAGTTCACCGACAACGCGGTGTCCAAGACGGTGAACTTTCCCAAGCAGGCGACGCAAGACGACGTGCGTGAGGTCTACCTCATGGCCTACGACCTGGGCCTCAAGGGGGTCACCATCTACCGGGACGGCAGCCGGGAAGAGCAGGTCCTGAGCTTCGGCGCCACCAAGGCCACCATGCAGTACATCACCCCCCGCCCCCGGCCCGAACGCACCGCCGGAGTGACGGAGCTGATCCAAACGGGCTGCGGCCGGCTCTACGTCACCGTGAACCAGGACCAACTGGGCTTCTGCGAAGTCTTCGCCCAGATGGGCAAGACCGGGGGCTGCGCCTCCTCCCAGATCGAGTCCACCGGGCGCCTCATCTCGCTGGCCCTGCGCTCCGGGGTGAAGATCGACGCCATCATCAAACAGATCACCGGCATCCGCTGCCCCAGCCCCAACTGGCAGAACGGCTGCCAGGTGCTCTCCTGCCCCGACGCCATCGCCAAGGT
>JBGPBR010000303.1:0-3142 GCA_041481325.1 Desulfobaccia bacterium | reverse complement strand
TTGAAAAAGGGGGATTTAGGGGGATTTGGTTTTTCACGCCATAGCCTGCGGCTACCAACTAGGCAGGGGAGACGCCCGCCTTAGAGCAGCTTTTCCTTAACCAGGTACTCCATGGACCGCTGGGCGTAGGTTGCCATGATGCTGATCATCCAGGTGAAGTGGGACTGGACGTCGGCCAGCATGTTGGACTCCACCATGCCCATGAGCCCGGTCATCACCGTGCGGAGGCGCACCATTTCCGGGTCGCCGATTTGCACCTGGGCCAGGTTGATCTCCATCTCCAGCCCCCGGAGAAAATCCAGGAAGAGCTTGATGCCGCCTTCCCGTTCCAGGCCCTCCAGCTGCTGGAGGGTGTTGAGCAGGCGGGATGCCAGCAGGATCTCCGCTTTGACCCGGTCGGCAAAATGGAAAGCCAGGATGGCTGCGCGCCGGCTTTGAGGAAAAGGTGCCGCCATGGATGCTCCTCCCCTAGGTTTGCCGGAGACCTTAGCACATTTGCCCCGGGGCCACAACTTTTCCACCGGGGCTCTCGGGCCATTTTTATTAGCTTAAGATAAGCGCGGCTCCCCTGAATAGCAAGGGCCCGGGCGTGCCGGAGCCTCATGAGCGGCTGCTTCAAAAGTCGGGGAGGGGGCGCGTCTCACCCACCATCTGCAATCCCGGGAGTCCAGGCACAGTCTGGAAAGACGAAATGTAGGGCGGGCATGGCCCCCCATCTTCCTGGCCCCAGGAAAGCCTGGGAGCCAAAAATGCGTTCCCAAGCGCTCAATGGCAACGAGGAAAGTAAAATTGCCCCCGCGATAAGCAGAAAAAACCCCGGTCAGGCGGATTCCTCGGAGCGCGGCAGGAAGGGACGGGCGGCCGGGATATTCAGCTTTTTCATCTTTTCCAGCAGGGTGGTGCGGTTGAGGCTGAGGAGGACTGCGGCCCGGCTCTTCACCCAGTCGCTGGACTCCAGGGCCTGGAGGATGAGCCCCCGCTCGAAGGTCTGCAGGGCCGCGGTGAGATGGATTCCCCTGGACGGGAACTCGCCGGGCGGCTCCGGGAGCGGCATCTTGAAGCGCTGGATATTGTCCGGCAGGTCCGCGGCGTCGATGAGCTCCCCTTCGGTGAGGATAACCAGGCGCTCCATGAGGTTTTCCAGCTCCCGGACGTTGCCGGGCCAGGAGTGGTGCCCCAGCAAGTCCATGGCCCCGGGGCTCAGCTTTTTGAGGGGGGTTTTCTGCCGGCGGCTGAATTCGGCCAGGAAGTGCCGGGCCAGCAAGGGGATGTCGCCGGAGCGCTCCCGCAAGGGCGGCACCTGGATGGGGATGACGTTGAGGCGGTAAAAGAGGTCTTCCCGGAACTTGTTTTGGCGCACCAGTTCTTCCAGGTCCCGGTTGGTGGCGGCGATGATGCGGATGTCCACCCGGATGGTCTTGAGTCCGCCGATGCGCTCGAAGGAGCGGTCCTGGAGCACCCGCAGGATTTTCACCTGGAGGCCGGGGCTCATCTCCGAGATTTCATCCAGGAAGATGGTGCCGCCGTCGGCCAGCTCGAAGCGGCCGATGCGGGTGCGCACTGCGTGGGTGAAGGCGCCCCGCTCGTGGCCGAAGAGCTCGCTCTCCAGGAGTTCTTCCGGGATGGCGGCGCAGTTCACCGGGATCAGGGGGGCGTCCCGGCGGGAGCTGTTGAAGTGGAGGGCGTGGGTGATGAGTTCCTTGCCGGTGCCCGATTCCCCCAGGAGGAGCACGGTGCTGTCGGTGTCGGCCACCTTGCGGATCAGGTCGAAGACCAGGTTCATGGCTTCGCTGGCCCCCACCATGTTGGCGAAGCCGTAGCGTCGGTGCAGCTGCCTCTTGAGGTAGAGGTTTTCCCGTTTCAGGCGGCTGTGTTCCAGGGCCCGGGCCACCACCAGGCGCAGTTCGGTGGGGTCCACCGGCTTGGGGAGGTAGTCGTAGGCCCCCTGGCGCATGGCGGCCACCGCGTTGGTGATGGTGGCGAAGCCGGTGATGATGATGCAGGGACAGTGGGGGCGGTCCTGCATCAGAAAGTCCAAAACCTCCATGCCGCCCAGGCCGGGGAGGGCCAGGTCGGTCAGGACCAGGTCAAAGGCCTGGTCCCTCAGGAGAGCCAGACCCGCTTCGCCGTCCGCGGCCGTACTGACCCGGTGCCCGTCGGCCTCCAGGATCTCTTGCAGTCCCTGAAGCACCGCTGGGTCATCGTCGATGGCCAGAATCGAGCCGCGATCCAATTTCATTAAGGTTCACCTTAGGTTATAAAACCATATAACAAATCCGCGGGCACGTCAATAAAATGACAGGCGCAAAGCCTTTCCTGGTAAGGGTAAAGAAAATGGGTTGACTTCAAAAAATTAATAAGGTTATCCTTTGATAACCAGCCCAGTAAGGAGAGTCGGTGCTACCAACCCTGGCAGTTATACTGTGGGCCTATGGGATGTATGCCCTTATTTCGGGGCTGTCCCGGAGAAAGGCCGGATATCTCAGGGGACGCAGCCGCGGGCGTGGGCTGCGATGGCTGGCCCTGCTGGGCACCACCGTGGTCGGTTTGGCTTCCATTCTGTACCTTACCGGATTTTACGCCCCCCAGGACCACCGGCTGAGGCTGGCCGGTTTCCTGGGCACCGTTTGGGCGGAAGGCTGGCCCGAGAAGATGGAACGCCAGGATTATCCCCCCGTGAAAGACCAGGGTCCCGGGGATAAGCCCGCCTATGCCTTGTTGCATCCGGAGACGCCCCCGGTGCAGGTGACCTCGGAGAAGGCCGGTCTCAAGCCCAGGCCGGTGCGCAAGCCCAAGGTGCGCAAGGCCGCCGGTCCCCAGCCCAAGATGGCCAAGGCCGCGGCGCTGCCTGCCAAAAAGGACAAGGCCCCGGTCAAGGCCAAAGTGAAAAAGAAGAAGAAGGCTTTAACCACGGCCAGCCGGAAGGTTGCCGATTAGCATAGTGCCGCCGCCGGGGGGCTTCGCCCGCCCCGCCGGCGCCCCGCCGCCCTTGCTTTCCCGTATTTTTCTGGAACCGAACCCCCTTTTGTTGTATCTTTCCTCCAGGCCGGATACCGATTTGGTTTTAGAGGCGCGGTCAGGCGCCATATATGGACTTAGGCGTAAATAAAATATCATCTTGACGGCTTGGTAAGGGGCTTAT
>JBGPBR010000302.1:0-3168 GCA_041481325.1 Desulfobaccia bacterium | reverse complement strand
GCCGATGACTTTCCAATGTTCATCCGTAAGGTCCTTAATGCCCTCGGAATCCTTTACGTAGTCAACCCATTCATTACACCACTGGTCCAGGTTTTCCAGGAAGCCGTCTTCGTCTACCGTGAAGGTCTTGCCCTTGTATTCTACAGTGGCCATGCCGAAATATCCTCCTTACAATTTTTGGTCCACGGGTTTTCAGAGTTCAAAGGTATGTCATTGTGAAAATTTTGTCAAGCATTAAAAATTTACCTAAGCCCGGAGATTCGTTCCCATTCCGCCCCGGCGCCAGGTTCCTTTATCCCCACCGGGGCCGAAGACCTGACCGCAATTACCGGGGATAGCTGTCCCAAGTCTCACCGCTTCTATTGTAACCAAAAAATCAAAAACCTGAAAGGGCTATGGCTTTAGAGCCTGGAATTCTTCAAGCTCAAAATCCTGGCTCTCCACGAAACCAGGTACCCTTTACTGTGAAAGTCCCTGTAGGGGCGGGTTTAAAACCTGCCCCTACCCAAAGCCTTCATTGGCGGGGGCGCCCCCAAAGGCATGAACTTTTAGTCGGAGGAACCTGTTTTTCCAGGTATGCAAGCCTTCTCTTCGATTCCTTCCGAACCCGGGATATCCCCGATTGAGCATTTGGCGAATTTAATTTAAAGTAAATTATGTTAAGGTTTCTAAGGCCTTCTGTCATCAGGGGCGACGTTTATCATTTTCTGGGGAGGGTAAAGAGATTTCCCCAAACTTTTTAAGGCCGTGCCTGAGGCTTTAAGGGGTCGACTGTCATGGGCATTCCGACAGCTAAGATTAACGTTCGACGGCTGCTGACGGGCTTAGGCCTGCTGGTGATTCTGTTGCTGGCGGTGGCCTTCGTGTTGGGCCTCCTATCTTTGCAGCGTACCCGCGAGATCGTTTCCGAGGATTTTCAGCAGCAACAATTGATCCTGGCCAAGACCACCGCCCGGCAGATCGAAGACGGCATGGAGTTTTTGCGGCGGGAGCTCAAGATCCTCAACTTCTCCCCTGCCATCCAGTATCTGGAGGCGGTGGCCTGGGCCAACCGCATGCAGGTCAGTTTCGATGACCTCTCCAAACTGGGGGTAACCGCCATCATGCGGATCGATTTCAAGGACTCCAAGGCTGAAGGCGCCTTTATCCTGGATGGCAGTGGCCCCCATATCATAGAGCAGGATTTTGAAAATACCCCGGAAGTCCTCTGGGCCCGGGACCCGGCCAACCGCGGCCGCATTTACCAGGGACCGGTTGAACTGCAACCCCGGGGGGACCACAAGATCCCTTTCTTTATTTTGGCCACCCCGGTATATGAAGTGAGCGTGGATGAGTCGCACCCCAAGGCGACGGGCAGGCTGGACGGGGTGCTGCTGTTTAGAGTGGATGCCAGTCAGTTCACCGGCCACTATTGCGCCAATATTCGTTCCGGGCGGACGGGATATTGCTGGGTAATTAATCGACAAGGGGTGTTCCTCTACCATCCGGAAAAGGAATTTATCGGCGCGGACGCGTTTACGGTCCGAGGCCGCCGCAATCCGGTGATCAGCTTTGACAAGATCAATGAGATCCAGAAATCTAGAATGCTCACCGGCGAGGAGGGAACCGCGCAATACATTTCGGGCTGGCACCGCGGCACCATCGGCCAGATGGAGAAACTCCTGGCGTACACCCAGGCCCACATAGGGGCTGAATGCCCCTACGCCAAAATGGACCCCGCCGCCGCCCAGTCCCATGGAAGACTGGGGTGCGACGAGATTTGGCCCATTGCGGTAGTGGCTCCGATGGCTGAAGTTTACGGCACCATCCATTCCCTTTATATCCGGCAATTTTTAATCCAGGGGATTCTGATCTTCGCCCTGATTCTGGCTGCATGTGCGGTAATCTATTATGAGATGCGCTGGTCGGTGGAGCTCCAGCGGGAGGTGGACAATACCACCGCGGATCTGCGCCGCAGCCGGGAACAATATAAATCAGTGGTGGAGAACGCCCCAGATTTCATCTTCTTACTGACTGACAATGGGACCTTCATCAGCGCCAATACCGCCGCGGCCCGGGCCTTCGGCATTCCGGCTGCGGGCATTGCCGGGAAATCTCTCTCAGCCATGTTTCCACCCGACGACGCCGCCGCCATATTTTCCCAGGTGCGCGACGTGGTGGACACCCGGAAAAGCTCGGAAGTGAAAGCCGCGGTCCGCGTTAAAGAACGGGGATATTGGCTCTCCACCCATTTCGTCCCCGTCTTTGGGGAAGATGGCCGCACCGTGGAGCGGGTGCTGATGATGGCCCGGGATATCACCGAGCGCCAACGCCTCGAAGAGCAACTTTACCAGACCGAAAAACTGGCTTCCCTGGGGACGCTGTCAGCCGGGATAGCCCACGAGATCAACAACCCTCTGGGAGTCATCCTGGGGTTTACCGAGATCTTACTGGACCGCATCCCTTCGGACAGCAAGGAGCATGAGATTCTCAAAACCATTGAACGGCAGGGGCTTAACGCCAAGAAGATCGTCGAAAAATTAATGACCTATGCCAGGCGGCGGTCAGAATACGAGGAATTTACAGACGTTAATCAAGATATTACCAATGTCTTGTTGTTAGTTCAAAATAGCCTGCTGACCAATAAGATCGATTTGGATCTACGTCTGGCTCGCGATTTGGCTAGGGTGCAAGGAGATTCGGGGGAGTTGCAGCAGGTGTTTTTTAACCTGGTGAACAATGCAGCAGCAGCCATGCCTCAGGGTGGCAAACTTACCGTCATGACCAAGGTCAACCCTTACAACCAAATGGTGGAGGCGATTTTTGCCGACACCGGCACCGGCATCCCCAAGGAAATCGGCGACCGCATCTTTGATCCTTTTTTCACCACCAAGAAAGTGGGTGAAGGTACGGGCCTGGGATTATCGGTGAGCTACGCCATCGTCAACAAATATGGGGGCAATCTCCGCTTTGAGACCCGATTGCCGGAAGCCGGCGGCGGCAATCATGGCACGACGTTTTTTGTCTCATTGCAGCCTGAAATCGCGGCGGACGCTCAAGGAACCGAACCGTAAGGAGACCTGGCAACTATGGGACGCATTCTGGCTTGAAAAGTTGGCGTAGGGTGCGTCTTACGCACCAATAAGTTACCGACTTTTCATGTCTTACGGGTGGGCCAAAGGCCCATGC
>JBGPBR010000301.1:0-3185 GCA_041481325.1 Desulfobaccia bacterium | reverse complement strand
CATAGGTCACCACCTGGTTGACGAACACCCTGGTCGGCTCGCTGTGGTTCCGGGTGATGAAAAGATAGACGAATTGAAACAGGGTGGTGAGCAGGATGATGCCCTTCAGGATGCAAAACACCGCCAGATAGAGCAGGGTGTAGAGCAGGCGCACGGCGATCTGGCCCCGGGTGACTTTAGGGGCGGCATAATCGTTCATAATCCCTCCGGTGTGGCTAGTGGTTCGCCTTAGCAGAATACACTTCAGTTAAAGAAAAATATACGACGGCCGGGGCGGAATTTCAAGGAAAGGCTAGGGGCAAGGTTGCGGCAAACCGGATAACCGCCGATAATGTGGGGGGGCGTCGTCGGTCCTGGCCGGGATGGAGCCGCCCCTGGGATGGCGACCATGCTGAGGATTAACCCCTTAAAGGCCGCCGGGCCGCGCTCATGGATCTGACTTCATTCGCCTGGAGTTGGAGCCCGGTGCTCCTGCTCACAGTGCTGGCCGTGGTTCTAAAAAGGCCGGCCCTGGAGCTTTCCATCTACGGCGCCGGGTTCACCGCGGCGCTGGCCCACCTGGCCTTCCAGACGCCCTGGCCGGTAATCGGCCTGGCGGCGCTGGACGGGGTGGCGACCACCCTGCCGCTTCTCCTGGTGGTGCTGGCTGGCATCCTCCTTTCCAACCTCCTGGTGGCCACCGGCTCCATCAGCCGCCTGATGGCCTGGCTCTTTCAGGGGCTGCGCCGGCCGCGGCACCGGCATATTTTCATCACCCTGGGGGTCGCAAACTTCCTGGAGGGGGCCAGCGTCATCGCCGAGCCCCTGGTGGCCCCCATGCTGCGGGCCGGCGGGGTGCGGCCGGCCGGCGCCGCGGCCTTGTCCGTCATCGGCTACGCCGGCCTGATGAGCGTGGAGATGGCCGGGATTATCATTACGGTGCTGGCCCTGGTCACCGGCTTGCCCCAGGGGGAGTTGGGGGCGGCCGCGGCCTGGCTGTCGGTGCCCGCGGTCCTGGCCATGGCGGCCTGCGTGCCCTGGTTCCTGCCTCCGGCAGACGGCGGCCGGGGTCTGCTCCCCCTGGCCCTGGGGAGCGGCCTGCTGGTCAGCCTGGCCGCGGTGGCGGCGACTCTCACCCTGGGGGTGGCCCTGGCGGGCATGGCCGGCGGCTTGGCCTTGATGGCCGCCATGATGCTTCAGGGCTCCGGCCGGTGGCCGATGAGCCGTCAGCTCGGCCGGGACCTCCTGCCCTTTGTTTTCATCATCGTGCCGCTGCTCCTGGTGAATACGGTGCCGTGGCTCCGGGAACTCACCAGCCGGCGCTGGACCTTCGCAGTCACCGTGCTTCCCGGCCACCCCCTGAGCCTGACCCCCTTCTTTTCGGCCTACCTCTACCTATTTGTGGCCCTGGGGGTAGCCCTAATGTTGTTCAAAAAAGCCCCCCGGCGGCAGGTGCTGGCCGCGGGTTTGGGGCAGGGCTGGCGGGCCCTAACGGCCATGGGTCTGTTCGGGGCCATGGGCCAGATCATCGCTTATTCCGGCTACGGCCAGGGGTTCACCCACCTGGAGCCCGCCCTCAACATCCCCTGGGTGCTGGCCACGGGGCTGAAGACCTTGACCGGCAGCTGGTACCCGCTGTTCGTGCCGCTGCTGGGTTGGGTGGGCACCTTTTTGACGGGCTACGGGGTGGCTTCCCTGATGCTGTTCGGGGAGATCCAGGTGCACGCGGCGGAGTTGTTGCAGGCGCCCGCGGTGTGGCTGGCCGCGGGCCTCACGGTGGGGGCCTCCCTGGGGTCCATTTCCTCGCCCTTCAAGATCGCCATCGCCGCCCCCATGTGCGGCGCCCTGGGACAGGAAGGGCGGATTCTGCGGACCACCATCCCCTTGGGGGTGGCCGCCTCGCTTCTCATCGGCGCAATCTTGCTTTTTTTATAAGAGGGGCGAAATTGGGGGGAGGCGGGGCGCTAAAAGGGCGCATCCGGAGGTACGCCTATCAGGTTGTTGAAAAACGGCTTTTAGCCCTGATTAGAAGCAATTTTTATCCCCCCCTTTTCCAAAAGGGGGGTCAGGGGGGATTTTATAACCTCCTGAAATCCCCCTAAATCCCCCTTTTTCAAAGGGGGACTTTAAGAACCTTAGCTTCGGGGTAACTTCTGGTCCGCCAGGCCCTGGGCGATTTCCGCCGCCACTTTTCTGGCCGCGGCCACCGGGTCCGGCGCCAACCGGATGGGGCGCCCCACCACGATATAATCCGCCCCGGCCCGGATGGCCTGGTACGGGGTGGTGACCCGCCTCTGGTCATCGCCGGGGACTAGGGACCAGGCGGGCCGGATACCCGGGCAGACCACCAGGAAGTCCTCTCCCAGGTCTCTTTTCACCTGGGCGGCTTCGGTGCCGGCGCAGACCACCCCGTGGCAGCCGGCTTCTTTGGCCAGCCTGGCCCTGAGGAGTACCAGTTTGGCGGGGTCCCGGGCATACTCCGGCGCAATCCCCAGGGCTTCCAGGTCCTGGGCGTCCAGGTGGGTGAGGACGGTGACCCCCAGGACCTTGACGCCGTCCCGGAAGGCCGCCACCGCGGCCCGGAGGCTTTTCCGGCCCTGGTCCACGTGCACCGTGGCCAGTCTCGCCCCTCGCAAGATCCTGGCCTGGGCCCCGGCGACGGTGGCCGGGATATCATGAAACTTCAGGTCGAGGAAATAATCGAGGCCCACCGCCGCCAGGTATTGCAGGAAAGCGGGCCCTTCCGCCATGAAGAGCTCCAGCCCCACCTTGAACAGCCCCACTTCGCCGCTCAGCAGCTGGATAAAGTTCTCAGCCTCGGCCTTATTGGGGACATCCAGGGGAAAGATCAGGCGGTCCTTGGGCTGCATATGGTGCCGTTTTCGGTTTTCGGTTTTCAGTTTTCTGTTAATGGAAGCAAGATTACCAGGAGAAAAGCCTAATGCCGAATTGCTCTCGAAAATTAGTATCGGCAGCCGCAGGCTGCCTGCGCTGCACAGGCGGGACGCCTGTGCCACCTGTTTGATGGCACCCCGGCCTGATCTCTAAGGCCAAATTTCCCCCACAGTTATCCCGTTTTTACCGGGAAGTCAACCTGAGACCTCCGAGAAACCATGGTGCAGAGTGCGCACCCTACACAAACTTTGAACCTTGAACTTTGAACCTTGAACTTTCAATACGGCGACATGGTGTATTTCTGCTCCCCT
>JBGPBR010000300.1:0-3206 GCA_041481325.1 Desulfobaccia bacterium | reverse complement strand
CGTATGGACTCGGAGCCTGGCCATTCAAGACGTAGGTCCCGGCATATTGCAGGGTGAAGCTATAATTCTCGATGGGCGGAGCCGTAATCGTCACCACCGGCGGAATGATGATCACCTGGGTGCCGGTGGTGAAACCGGCCGGGGCCCACGAATTCGATAAGCCCCCGGAGTCAGCCACCGAACCGCCGCCGCCACCGGAGCTGGAAGTTACGTTGCTGCTGGGTCCGCAGGAGGCCAGGGTGGTGGCCGTGCCGGCGGTGCACACCGCGCCGCCGCCGGAGCCGGAACCGCCGCCGCGCCCCATGGACAGCGGCAAGATGTCAAAATTGCGCTTGAACGATTTCCGGTCTTCTTCAACGAGATTGAACGGTACGGCCGGTGTCACGTTCATGGCCACGACGGTGCCCTGCATAGGCCCCAACATCACCGTGGCCGGGCCGAAGGCGTAGGCGACCTTCTCAGCTCCCTTGAACTTTGAGTCCCCCACCTCGGGAAAGACGTTGCCCACCTGGGTCTTGCCCTCGAAATTTAAAAAGGTGGTGTCGTTGGGAGCCAGACGGATGCCCACCTCGGTGCCCCGGATCCCCATGATGGCGGTGTGGGTCTTGACCACGAAATCGGGCTTCTCCGTCTGGTAGATCTTGGAGACCACGGCCAGGACCATCCCCTGGAACACTTGCAGCAAGGCATTGCGTTGGCCCTTGGCGGCGTCCACCATGTATTCTTCAATGGCGATGCGGCTCTCGGGTGAAATGGTGAGGGTGGTGTTGTCCACGAAGGTTATCTGGGCCTTGGATAGGGACTTGGTGCGGAGCACGTCCCCTTTCTCCACCTCGTCGCCTTGCTTCACCTGGACGGCCGGCAGCTGGCCGCCTTTCAGCCGGTCCACCCGGCCTTCCACCAGGGTAAGGCGCCCGACCGCTTCCGCGGCCGCCCACTGGGGCAGCAGCGCCACCAAAGCCGACAAGAAAACCATGGCAGTCAGGAAAGACCGCATAGCCATTGCCTTCTCCTTTTCCTTATGAGGCAGCTGCAGAACCCTTCGCAGCAGCCTCTAAATATCAGGGCGGTATATTTAAAGGCCCATGTTGCATGCCCGCCGTTCGGCGGCTTGCCCTGCCAGATATGATAGGAAATAAGGATAACGGCGAACCGCTTGCATCCCTATTTTACTAAACGGAGGTGATTTTTCTAAAAGAAATGATGACAATTTTTTTACATGATAATTCAATTTAACTAAATTTTCAATAATTTTCTTGACTAAACTTTAAATAAAAATCATTGCCCCGCCCGGGCCCAGGGGACCCGGCAGACCATCTCCCCGGGTCTGGCGCCCGGGTCTTGGCGGCGGTTTACAGCCTCCGTTAACTGAGAAATTGTTAAGCAAGAATCGGTCCAATTTTAATTAAAACCACAAACTGGTTACAAAAAGGTTACAAAAAAACCGCCTGCCGGGGATGAGGCCCCCCGTGAGCCGAGCCGCCCGCAGACCATCCCTGAGAGACGGGATGTTCATGAGCCGTTGGCTCACCCGGAAATCATGAAAAGAAGTTTTAGTGGCACAGGCTTCCAGCCTGTGCCTGGACAGCCCAGGGGCGGGGGCCCGGCATTTTTCCGAGCGGCCCGAGGGCAAGGAAGCTGGTGGGCCGTGCCCACCCTACATTTCGTCTTTATTCTCGAAACTCGAAACTTTTCCACACAGCTCGGGTCAAAAAAAATCGTTCCCAAGCAGGAGCTTGGGAACGAGATAACGAACATCATTATTCAAAACTTAACGGCGCGATGGCTCAAACTCCGCCTCACGGCTTCGGCGTCGTCGTCAGGGTCCCCGTATGGGTGGCGCTGGCGCCGGTGGCCGGCGGCACATTGATCACGCTGTTCAAGGTGGTGGTCAGGGTGGGCGGCAGGCTGCCGCCCCCGGGTTGCAAGGCGGCCGTCCCCACGTAGGACGGCGTATAGACGGTGCCGCTGATGGTCTTGACCACCTGGGTGGCGGCCGCTCCGGTCAGGACGCCGCCGCTAAGGCCCCCCACCGCGCCCACCGAGGTTACGGTGATGGGCTGCCCGGTGGCGTTGCCAAAAGAGCCGGGCGCCGAGGCGGTGGCGGTGATTTTCAGGTCGGCGTTGGTGAGCCCGGTCACCGGCAGGCCATTAGAGGTCCCCGTCAACTGAGTGGGCGTGGTCAGGGTAAAGGAGCTGCCGTCGCCGCTGGCCACCTGGTTGAAGGTACCCGAGGCCGTCTGGCTGAAGGATGAGGTCACCTGGCCGGTGCCCGTGGGCACCGAGACCAGATTCATCGATACCTTATCAGGCGGTAGAGGGCTGGCGTTGTTGGCCTGGTCCACGAACTGGCCCAGGAGCTTGCCGTTGGTGTCGATGGTCACCGGGCCGGTTATAGTAACCCCGATTTCAGGGCTGGCGGCGGTGGCCACCCCCCACTTGGTTTCCCAGGTGGCCCCGGCCACTACTCCTTGCAAACTCGCGGAGCCCGGCCCGCTGGCGGCCCCAGGTAAGGGGTTCGGAGAACTCAGGACCGCGGCGAAGCTGGCGGTGGTGGGGGTGGTCGTCCCCCCCATGGTGCGGCTGCCGGTTAAGGTGGCGGTATCCTTTACGACGCCGACGTTCAGCGACCCGCTAGTGGTGGTGGTCAGTTGCAGGTTGCCGCTGCCGCTCTCGGTGAAGTAGGTGCCGGGCACCTGCTGGATGGTCCCGGAAGCGGTGATGGGCTGGCCGGTGCTGGTGGTGGCATTGCCGCCATACATGAAGGTCAACCTGCCGTCCGGCGCCAGGGCCACGTTGCCCTGGTAGGTGAAGGTGGTGCCGGTGCTGGTGCTGCCGGTGAAGGTCATGGTGCCGGACAGGGTGCTTCCCAGGGCGCCGCTCACCCGGGCGCTCATGGTGCCGGTGACGCTCAGCCAGTTGGGCGTGAGCACCCCGGACGCGGCGGCCCGGGTCCCCAGGTCCTGGGAAATATAGTAGCCAAGATAGTTGGCGGGGATGCTGGAACTGGTGCGCAGCCCCCAGCCGTAACCTTCGATACTGGCCAGGCTGAAGGGGGCCGAGCTGGTGCCGATCCGGAACCCATTATAGGTCTGGCTGAAGTTGAACAGGGTCGACGGGGTTAAGATAGTGGCCGAATTCAATTGGACCGTGGGGGTGACAAAAAGCAAGCCCGCATCAAAAAAGCTGCCGCCGGAGGGGGTAAT
>JBGPBR010000299.1:0-3208 GCA_041481325.1 Desulfobaccia bacterium | reverse complement strand
CGCCCTGCGGTTGAAAATCAAGGCCAGGCTGGAGGGGAAGTAGTTCAAAGTTCAAAGTTCAAGGTTTTTGGTTTTTGGTTTTTGGTTTTTGGTTCTGGGTTCTGGGTTGGAAGTTATAGGTTCAAGGTTGGAGACTCTGGTTCCCGGGTCTATATTTTCAACTTTAAACCTTGAACTCCTTAAAGGAGGCGATAATTCCTGCCATACTCGCAAATCCTGGTCTCGGGACTCTGCTGGGGCCTGGGGCTGCTCATGCTCTTCTGGCAGCCCGGTCCCAACCTGTGGTTCGGGGTGCGCCTGCCCTGGACCCTGGCCGACCCCCACATCTGGAAGAAATCCTGGCGCCTGGCCTCCCGCCTCCTCATGGTCATTGGGGTCACGGCCCTCATCTCCTGGCGGGCCTTTTTCATCTCCACCGCCCACCTGGTGGGGCTGAGCTGCCTGTACCCCGCCCTCCTCTACCGGTGGAAATACGGCACCTTCAAGTTTTGGAAAGCCCCGGGATGGATCGATTACCGGCCGATGGGGCGCTGCCGGCACTGCGGCCATTTGCAAAAACTGCCTTTCGGTGGGGACCCGGCGGCTTGCACCTGCGAGGCCTGCGGCTGGAGCTGCCGGCCAGCTAAAAATAAGCTGTTACCCAGAACTTAAAATTAGTGGGATAATCACAAGACGAGGCAGTTGCCATGAAAATCATGGGTATCTTTCTCGGGGCAATGCTGGCTTCCTGGTGGCTGATGCATCCAGGTATTGCGGCGGAACCGGCCGCAGCCTATTATCCCCTGAAACCGGGAATGGTCTGGGAGTACACCGTCGTCTCCAGCAAGGCCGGCACCCGCAAGATAACCATCAAAAACCTGGAACCCAAGGAGGTTGAGGGCACCAAGGTGACGCCCCGGGAATGGCACACCGGAAGCGGCGTCCGGCATATCCTGGTTGCCAAAGATGATTTTGGCGTCTATCGCTACGGCGAGCAGGACCCCAAGGATGCAAAACCGGTTGTTACCAAGCCGAAAGTGTATTATTTAAGAGAACCGGTTGATCGGGGCACCAACTGGGAGTTGGTCACGAAGATGGGGGAGCGCCCGTTAAAAGTGAGCCTGACGGTGGAAAGCATCCATGATGCGGTCACCGTGCCCGCCGGCATTTTTCAGGACTGCGTCAAGATCAAGCACGAAGGCGGGGGCTCGGAGGAAGGCGGCCGGGGTTTCACCCTGACGGCTTACGAATGGTACTCCCCGGGCGCCGGTCTGGTCAAGAGCCTGGTTACCATCAAGGAAGGTGGGAACGGAGACAAACCGGCGGAAACCCTGACTTACACTTTGGATAGTCTGAAGCGTTAGTATCCAGTCCCCTTAAAACCTGTACAAAAAATTTACCCATTAATTCCCCCTCCCTTGATGGGAGGGGGTTTGGGGGAGGGTGATTAGAGTTCAGTAATAGAGGAAGATATGCCACCCTCATCACCCCACCCTGACCCTCCCCCATCAAGGGGGAGGGAAAAGAATAATGACTTATTAAGAGGCATTTGGGAAAAATAGGCGTAAGTATTTAAGTAATTAAAATATCTTTAGAGATCAGGAATGCAGCAAGTCCCACTAACCTCCCTTTAAAGAAGGGGGGAATTAAGATAATTGGCTAACTTATGCAAACTGGTGCTTTGCACCAGGCGGAAGGATGATTGCATGGCGCAGAAACCATGGGGCGGACGTTTCGAAGGGGAGACGGAAAAGGCGGTGGAGGAATTTACCACTTCCTTGAGATTTGACCAACGCCTTTATCGCCAGGATATCGCCGGCTCCATGGCCCACGCCCGCATGTTGGCCGCCCAAGGGATCATCACCCCGGCGGAAGGCGAGCAAATCATCCGGGGGCTGGCTGAAATCCAGGGGGAGATCGAAGCCGGCGACTTCGAGTTTGACCCGGCCCTGGAAGACATCCACATGGCCGTGGAGACCCGGCTCACCGCCAAAATCGGCGATGTCGGCCGCAAGCTGCACACTGGCCGGAGCCGGAACGACCAGGTGGTCCTGGACGTGCGCCTCTTCCTGGCCCAGGAGGTGGAGGCCCTGATTGCGGCCCTCACGGACCTGCGCCGCGCCGGGCTGAAGCTGGCGCACCGGCACCGGGACGCGATCATGCCCGGCTACACCCATTTGCAGCGGGCCCAGCCCATTCTGTTCGCCCACCATCTCCTGGCCTACGACGAGATGTGGCGCCGGGATGCATCGAGGCTGACGGAATCCCTGGCCCGCATCAGGGTCTCGCCCCTGGGGGCCGCGGCCCTGGCCGGGACCACCTTTCCGGTGGACCCTCATTTCGTCGCATCCCAAGTTGGGTTTCCGGAGGTGTTCCGCAACAGCCTGGACGCGGTGAGCGACCGGGACTTTTTGCTGGAGTTTCTGTCCCATGCCGCCATTATCATGGTGCATCTCAGCCGCCTGGCCGAGGAACTCATCCTCTGGTCCTCTTCGGAGTTCGGCTTCGTGGTGCTGCCGGACGGTTACGCCACCGGCAGCTCCATCATGCCCCAGAAGAAGAACCCCGACGTGCCGGAACTCATCCGGGGCAAAACCGGCCGGGTGGCGGGGCATCTTATGGGCCTCCTCATGACCGTGAAGGGTCTGCCCCTGGCCTACAACCGGGACCTCCAGGAAGACAAGGAGCCGCTGTTCGACACGGTGGACACGGTTAAGGCCTCGGTCAAGCTCATGGCCGGTTTGCTGGCGCGGCTCGAGATGCGGCCCGAACGCCTGCGGGCGGCCCTTACCGGCGGGTTTCTCACCGCCACCGATATGGCCGATTATCTGGCGGCCAAAGGGGTGCCCTTCCGCACCGCCCACGAACAGGTGGGGCAGACGGTGCGCTACGCCGAAGCCCGGGGCCAGGAGCTGTGGGACCTGAGCCTTACGGAGATTCAGCAGTTCGCCCCCCTGGCGGCGGCCGACATCTTCGACTGGCTCAAGATCGAAAACTCCGTGGCCCGGCGGCAATCCCCGGGCGGCACCGCACCGGCGCGGGTGAACGAGGCCCTGGAAAGAGTGGAAAACGAACTGGGACTGAGCTTCCATGAGCAAGAGATTTAGCGGATTTTGGGGGGAGGGGGCTAAGGGCCGACGGCCCTTATACCGTTTTCTGTTTTCTGTTTTCGGTTTTCGGTTAATAAAAGGAAAATTGTCAATAGGTTACATGTTAAGTTTGTTGCATT
>JBGPBR010000298.1:0-3215 GCA_041481325.1 Desulfobaccia bacterium | reverse complement strand
TGCGCCCCGGATGCCTGGCCGACGCCACCGATAAGGCCCAGCTCCACGAACTGAAGGTCCTGGGTGAGCTTACCAAACGGGCCTGGGCCCAAGGGGTCCAGGTCATGGTGGAAGGCCCGGGGCACCTGCCGCTCCACGCCATCTGGAAAAATGTCCGCCTGCAGCAGAAATACTGCGCCAATGCCCCCTTTTACGTCCTGGGGCCCCTGGTCACCGATGTGGCCTCGGGCTACGACCACATCGCCGGGGCCATCGGCGGCGCCCTGGCCGCCACGGAGGGCGCCGCCTTCCTCTGCTACGTCACCCCGGCGGAGCATCTGAAACTCCCGGAAGTGGAAGACGTCATCGACGGGGTGGTGGCCTCGCGCATCGCGGCCCACGCCGCCGACATCGCCCGGGGCCTCCCCGGGGCGGCGGACTGGGACCTGAACATGTCCAAAGCCCGCCGGGCCCTAGATTGGGAAACCCAAATCAAGCTCTCGGTCAATCCCGCCAAAGCCCGGCGCTACCGGGAACTCTCCCAGGCCAAGGAAGACCAGTGCACCATGTGCGGCCGCTTCTGCGCCATGAAGGTGTTCGACGATAAGTTTGAGGGATGATTGAGTTTGGGGGGCAAAGGGCGCGAGCCCTTTGGTCGGCTGAGGTTCAGCCAACCGACCCCAAGGTTTTCACCCTTGAAGATGAAAAATCCCCCTACCCCCCTTTAATCAAGGGGGGGTTAAAAAGTCCCCATTTGAAAAAGGGGGATTTATAAGGGGCGCACCCGCGGGGCGCCCCTTTTGACGCCCTTTAGGGCGGCGACGCCGGCCCGTCCCCGAAAAAATGCATAAAACCTTGTGAAAATCGTCAGAAATCTGGCATTTGCCAAAATTATGTGTTAATTTTCCCATTGAGATTCCTCCAAAAATTGGAGAGCTTGGATCCAATCCGGTTTGGACCGAGACTTGAAAGGGAGGGGAGCGTATGGATTGCCTTCCGCGTGATGACCGGGGGGCTTTTTTTTCCGAGTCCGCCGCGGCGCTGAAGTTCACCGAGGCTCTGGACCAGATGCACCAGGAGTTGGGGGCGGTGCTCTCCCGACTGACCCCGGACCTGGCCGAGACCCTGATCAAGGAAGTTCAGGCCGGGCCCCGTATCTTCGGCTGCGCCACCGGGCGCTCCGGGTTTATTCTCCGGGGCTTCCTGATGCGCCTCATGCACCTGGGCTTCAACGTCTATTTTGTGGGTGAAACCATCACCCCCCGCATCCGGCCGGGCGACCTGTTGATCGTCATGTCGGGCTCCGGAGAGACCGCCCAACCCCGGGAAATGCAGCGCCGGGCCAACGCGGTGGGGGCCCGGACCCTGGCCCTGACCACCCACCTGGAATCCACCATCGGCCGGGAAACCCAGACGGCCCTGGTCATCCCGGGCACCACCAAACTGACGCGCCACCAGGAAGCCACCTCCGTACAATGCCCCGGCAGCCTCTTCGAACAGGCCACCTTCCTGTTCCTGGAAGCCGTGGTCCTCATCCTCTACCAGAGACGCCTGGGAACCAACCGGGGCGATGTCCTGGACCGCCACGCGGATTTGGAATAGGGGCAGGGGTTAGGGGTTAGGGATCAGAGGTTAGTTTATAAAAGCTCGCGCGGCGATGGCAAACGATGTGCGCTCTTATAAAGATTTGGTGGCCTGGCAGAAGTCCATGGACCTGGTCACCGCAGTTTATCGAGCCAGCCAGGGGTTCCCCAAAGAAGAAATTTTCGGGCTGGTGAGCCAGACCAGGCGCGCTGCGGTATCCGTCCCCAGCAATATTGCCGAAGGTCATGCCCGAACTTCAAAGAAGGAATTCCAATATTTTCTCAGCAATGCCCGCGGCTCCCTGGCGGAATTAGAAACTCAGCTGACCATCGCCCACCAACTCGCATATATTGACGAAACAGGGATAAATCAACTGCTTGACCGGTTAGGGGAAGTAGGGCGCATATTGAACGGACTCTTAGCAGCTCTAAAAAGATCGTCCAAATGAGAATAAGCCCCTAACCCCTAACCTCTGATCCCTAAAAATCTGACCAGGAACCTCAACCATGACGATAATTCTGCAATTAGCGCTGGATTTCGTGGACTTGCACCGGGCGGTGCACGTAGCTGAGCGGGCGGTGCCCGCCGGGGTGGATTGGGTGGAGGCCGGCACCCCCCTGATCAAGAGCGAGGGTCTGGATGCGGTGCGGGAGTTAAAAAGGCTGTTCCCCGGCAAGGCCATTGTGGCGGACATGAAGATCATGGACGCGGGGCGCATCGAAGTGGAAGCCGCGGCCAAGGCCGGGGCCCAGATCATCGACGTGTTGGGCACCGCCTCCGACGCCACCATCGAGGAGTGCGTCGCCGCGGGGAAGAATTACGGGGCCCGCATCGCGGTGGACCTCATCGCGGTGGCCGACCCGGTGTCGCGGGCCAAGCAGGTGGAGGAACTGGGCGCCGACTACATCACGGTGCACGTGGCCATTGACGAGCAGATGCGGGGCCGGGACCCTTTTACTATTTTGCAGGCGGTGAGCCAGGCGGTGCAAATCCCGGTGGGGGTGGCCGGCGGCATCAACTCCGAGACCGCGGCCGCGGCGGTGGCCCACGGGGCCACCTACGTCATCGTGGGCGGGGCCATCACCAAGGCCATAGACCCCGAGGCCGCCACCCGGGAGATCAGGCTGGCCCTCGACGAAGGGTTAGTGACCCCCACCACCTTGTTCAAGCGGGCCGGCGAAGAGGATATCCGCCGGGTGCTGGAGCTGGTCTCCGCGGCCAACCTCTCCGACGCCCTGCACCGGGGCGGGGTGCTGGAGGGTTTGCGCCCCCTGTTTCCCGGCATCCGCATGGTGGGCAAGGCCCTCACCGTGCGCACCTACCCGGGGGATTGGGCCAAGCCGGTGGAAGCCATCGACGTGGCCCAGCCCGGGGACGTGCTGGTCATTGCCGTGGGCGGGGTGGGTCCGGCCATCTGGGGCGAACTGGCGACGCACTCGGCCATCCAGAAAGGCCTGGCCGGGGTGGTCATCGATGGCGCCATCAGGGACTCCGGCGACATCGCCAAACTGCGCTTCCCGGCCTTCTCCCGCCTGGTGATGCCCAACGCCGGGGAGCCCCGGGGCTTTGGCGAGATCGGTATGCCCATCCGCATGGGCCACGTCCGGGTGGAGACCGGCGACTGGCTCCTGGGAGACGACGACGGGGTGACG
>JBGPBR010000297.1:0-3232 GCA_041481325.1 Desulfobaccia bacterium | reverse complement strand
GTGCTGGACTACGGCGAGATCATCGCCACCGGCACCCCCCGGGAGATTCGCCGGGACCCCCGGGTCATCGAAGCCTACCTGGGGCGGGAAGAAGGGTAAAAACGGTTTTTGGTTTTTCGTTTTTGGTTATCATGCCAAGTCGCCACCAAACCAGTGGCACAGGCGTCTCGCCTGTGCAGGCGCAGGCTGAAACCTGCGCCTATCAAAAATAACTCTTTGGTCGGAATTCGGTCTCAAACGGCAGGACCCTTGTCCGGCGAAGTTTCAATATCTAAGGGCAGGTTGAAAATTCAGAATAACTCCCTGATTCAGAAGAAGGACCCAAAACGAAAAACGAAAAACCAAAAACGGGGAAAAAGATGGCGATCTTCGATCAAGATGCGGAGCAGTTGGACCGCCGGGATCTGGCCCAGTTGCAGCTGGAGCGTCTCCAGGCCACCCTCACCCGGGTCTATAAGAACGTCAAATTCTATAAAAAGAAGTTCGATGAGTTGGGCTTCCTCCCCGAGGATTGCCAGTCCCTGGAAGACCTGGCGCGGCTCCCGTTCACCAGCCGGCACGACCTGGCCCAGGCCTACCCCTACGAGATGTTCGCCGTGCCGCTCCGGGAAGTGGTGCGCATCCACTCCTCCACCGGCTCTCCGGGGAACCCCATCGTCATGGGCTACACCTCCCGGGACCTGCGCCACTGGGCCAGGCTCTCCGCCCGGGTGCTCACCGCCGCCGGGGTGGACCGGGACGACGTGGTGCAGGTGACCCTGAGCTACGGCCTCCTCACCGGCGCCTTCGGCATGCATTACGGGGTGGAGCTCCTGGGGGCCTCGGTGATTCCCACCGGCCCCGGGGCCACCGCCCGCCAGGTGCAGGTGATGCGGGACTACCGCACCACCGTGCTGGTCTCCACCCCGTCCTACGCCCTGGTGCTGGCCGACCAGTTGGAAGCCCAGGGGATGGACCCCAAAGACCTGCACCTGAAACTGGCGCTCCTGGCCGGGGAGCCCTGGACCGAAGAGATGCGCGCCGAGATCGAAAATCGGCTCTATCTCAAGGCCCTGGACCACTATGCGCTTTCCGAGGCCATGGGGCCCGGGGTGGCCGGCGAGTGCGCCCACCGTCCCCTGCCGGGCATGCACCTCAACGAGGACCACTTTCTGGCCGAAATCATCGACCCGGCCAGCGGCGCGGTGCTGCCACCCGGGGCCGCCGGGGAACTGGTGCTCACCACCATCACCCGGGAGGCCACCCCCCTGGTGCGCTTCCGCACCGGGGACCTCACCCGCCTGGACCCGGACCCCTGTCCCTGTGGCCGCACCCTGGCGCGTCTCGGCCGTATCGCCGGGCGCACCGACGAGGTGGTCATCGTCAAGGGCGTCAACATCTTCCCCAACCGGGTGGGGCAGATCTTGCACGGCCTCCAGGGCGAGGAGCCGGCCTACCAGCTGGCGGTGGGCCGGGAAGGCCATATGGATTATCTCGAGATCAGGATCGAAGTGCGGGAGGGCCTGTTCTTCGACAAAATGACCCTGCAGCGGGAGTTCCTGCAGCAGCTCACCCACAAGCTGGCCCAGGGCATCGGGGTGCAGCCCCGGGTCAAGCTGGTGGAGCCGGGGTCCCTGGCCCGGGACGCCGAGACCTCGCCTTTGGTGATTGATTTACGCAAATGAGTTTGTTAGCATGTGATTATGGAGGCGGTTATGACTACCCTGCTTGAAGAGGCCTTTGCCAAGGCGGCGCAATTACCGCCGAAAGATCAGGATGCCCTGGCCGCGCTGCTGTTGGAAGAGATTGCCGCCGAACGGCAATGGGAAGGACTATTTTTCCAATCCCAGGATCAGCTTGACCGGCTGGCGGAAGAGGCCCTGACGGAATTTAACGAGGGGAAAACAAAACTTCTGGATGAGGATGCCGGGTGATTTCTCACACCACGGAGAGGTTCAGAAAGGCCTTTCGAGAACTTTCCCCTCAGGTCCAGCGCCGGGGCAGACAGATTTTCCGGATGTGGAAAAATGACCCATGGCACCCCATCTTCCATTTCAAACAGATCCACCCGACCAAACCGATCTATTCCATCCGCGTCGGCCTTGGCTGGCGAGCCCTGGGCGTGAAACAAGGAGACTATCTCATTTGGTTTTGGATCGGGTCTCATGCTGATTACGACAACCTTCTTAAAAAAATCTAGGCCAAACCCGGCGGGGACAGACTTCGATTATTCATGCGACTAACTAAGATAAGCCTACTGGGTTGTTTTGTATTTATGCTGGTGGCGGGGTGTGCGCACGCCCCGGCGCCTCCGGCGAACCTGGTCCGGGACTGGGGCGAGCAAAAAACCTTTGATTATCAAGGCATAAAAATCAATTACTACGAGGCGGGCCAGGGCCCCCCGGTCATCCTGCTGCACGGCTTCGGGGCCTGCGCCTATTCCTGGCGCTATCTAATCCCGGCGCTGGCGGCGGAGCACCGGGTCATCACTATCGACCTTAAGGGCTACGGCCTGTCGGATAAGCCCGCGGACGGCAAATATGCGGTCAGCGACCAGGCCGACCTGGTGGCGAACTTCATCAGTCGCCAGAACCTGCATGATCTGGTCCTCATCGGCCATTCCATGGGCGGCGGCGTGGCCCTCATGACCTACTTCCAGGTGCGGGAGGAAAACCCCGGGCGCATCAAACGCCTGGTGCTCATCGACAGCGCCGGCTACCCCCAAAAGATGCCCTGGTTCATCCGCCTGGCCAAGATTCCCGGGGTCAATGGGGTGGTCACCCGGCTGCTGTCGCCCCGCTTCGCCGCCGCCTTAGTGCTGAAAAAATGTTACTATAATAAAGATAAAATCAGCGAAGAGCAGATTGATACCTATGCCTATTACGGCAGTCTGCCGGGAGCCCCGGAGGCGGTGAGCCAGACCGCCGAACAGATCGTGCCGGAGAACATGGAGGCGGTCACCGCCCAGTACAAGACCATCAGCGTGCCGGTCCTGATTATCTGGGGCCGGGAAGACGAAGTGGTGCCCCTGGAAGTGGGCCGGAATTTCAAGCGGGATATCCCGGACTCGGAGCTGGTCATCCTGCCCAAATGCGGCCATATCCCCCAGGAAGAGGAGCCGCAGAAAACTACGCAACGTATCACCACTTTCATGAAAAGGAATGACTAATAAAAAGAAAAGTGGCACAGGCGCCTCACCTGTGCCACTAGAAGCCAATAAGGATTGTAAAATGAAGGTCTATTTATGCTCAAG
>JBGPBR010000296.1:0-3237 GCA_041481325.1 Desulfobaccia bacterium | reverse complement strand
TAGTCCGGGATCTCAAATCCATTAGCAGTTATGGGAAGCCATAACCCGAATCTTGGGCGATTGACATAGATTTATAGCCAAACAGTTAGTATAAATGAGTGCTCGTTTAACCACAGCTTCATTGATAAAATGGAATACCAAAATTATCCTCGGAACCGCGGGGATCACTTCATGACCTCGATGGCTGAAAAATAAGGAGAACTCAAAGCCATGAGTATTGCTACCGTGAAGGCAATATTTAACCGCTGGCTGTCGTTGCTGCTGACGGCGCTGGTGGCCGCCCTTCTGGCAGGGCTGCCGGGCTGCACCGGGGGCCCCAGACCCTCTTTGAGCCAGGGGGAAACAGTGGTCCACCCGGGGCAGCCTCGACAAATGAATCAGGCCTACCTGATCGGACCGGGAGACATCCTGGAGGTCTCGGTCCTTTCGGCTCCCGGGATCTCATCTGGGCCTTATGCGCTGCAACCCGGAGATACGCTGCTCCTGGAGTTCCACCGGAACGAATACCTGAACCGCAATCTTCTAATCCGGCCCGATGGTATGGTGACCCTCCCCTACCTGGGGGAGGTAAAGGCTGCGGGCCTAACCGCCCGGGGACTTGCTCAGGAGCTAAGCAACCGGTATCAGAAGTATTTTAAAAACCCCAAACTCACCCTGTCTGTGGTTAATTACAACGCTCCCTATAAGGAATTGCAGACCGCCTTCACCAACTCCGCCACCGGGCAGAGCAAGCTGCTGACGGTTGCCCTGGACGGCACCTTGAGCCTGCCCCTCATGCACCCTTTGCAGGTGGCGGGGCGCTCCACCACCTGGGTCCGGGACCAGGTGCAGCCAGCCTATTCCAAGGCCCTGGGCAATGTGAGCGTGCAGATCGACCTCAAGGAGATTAAGTCCAATCTGGTCTATGTCCTGGGAGAGGTTAACCGTCCGGGGGTGGTCAATATGTCGGCGCCCATGACAGTAACTCAGCTCATCGCTCTATCCGGCGGCTATAAGGATTCTGCCGGGCTCGCTTCCGTGGTGCTGATGCGCCCGGATGAGAATAATCACCCCACCGGCAGGGTCCTGAACATCAACAAGATCTTGGCCAAGGGCGATATGGGCGATGATGTGCTGGTCCAGCGTTATGACGTGGTCTATGTGCCGCCTTCCATGATTCACCAGATGAATTTGGCCGTCCTCTTTGGCATTCGCAATATGATGCCGATACAGAGTAATGCCGCCCTCGGTTTCCAATATCTTTGGGGGGCGGGCACCGGCTTTAAGCCGTTTTAATAGCCCAACTGGGGAATAATGCCATGAGAGATTTCCTCGAAATAATTTTCAAGCGGAAGTGGCAAATCTTGACGATCTTTATCTGTTGCACCGGCTTCGTCTTCATCGGTAATTACCTGGTGACGCCGCTTTACGACAGCGAGGCCCGGATGCTGGTAAGAATAGGACGGGAGGCCACGCTGCCGCCCATGGCCATGACCCAGCCTCTTAATGTCTTATACAGCCGGGGCGAACAGATTAATTCGCAGATCCAGATCCTGAAAAGCCGCTACTTGGTGGAATTGACCGTCGGCGTGCTGCCCAAGGAACTCCTCCAGGCCTCGGATCGCGCTCCGCGCTCGCTCCTGGATTGGGTCCGCTATTTCGTTAGGACCCCCCTCACCTGGATAGTCAAGGGAGGCAAATGGGTGCTGGGCACCCTGGGGCTGATAGACAAGCTCTCCGGGGCCCAGGAGCAGGTGCTCTACTTCCAAAAGAAACTCGGAGTAGAGCGCATCAAGGATACGGACGTCTTGCAGGTGACCTTCCGACATCCGAACCCCGAATTTGCCCAGGGCTTTTTGACCAATTTTCTCGAAGTCTTCCTGAAGGCCAGCAACGCCGCCCAGTCCTCCCCGGGTTCCATGGACTTCTTCGGCGAACAATTCACCTTGGCCCGGGCCGAACTGGCTAAGGCCGAAGAGGAAATGGCTGCTTTTCGCGGGCAGTGGCAAATCTACGATTTAAGGGTCCAAAAGGAAAACAGCGCCCAGGAATTGACCCGCATCAGCTCGGACCTGCGCACCAATCAGCTGGAAGCCGCCGCCATAACCGCCAAACTGGAAAGGATGGCAAAAGCTTCCCCCGCCTCCATAGAGTCTGAACTGCCGGTGGAAATCCGGGGTGACCAGGGCATCATCGAGTTGCTTAAGAGCCTGGGCCAACTAAAAGTGCGCCAGAATCAATTGGGGGAAAATATCTCGGCCAGCCATCCGGATATGGTGGCCTTGCAGGGCGAGATCAGCCGTCTCCGGCGCGATATCCAGCGGGAAGCCCGGGGGATGCTGGAAAGCCAGATCGCGGCCTTGAAGACCAAGGAAAAGGATCTTCTGGCCCAAGAACAAGTCCTCCTCAACCGGGCCCAAACCCTGGATAGAAAGGGCATCGAACTGAGCCAGTTTGAGAGGCGCGTGGAAAAGCTCAAGAAAGATTATCACACCTATGCCGAGAAACAGGAAATTTCCCGCATCGACCAGGTGATGGATCAAAAGCGCCTCACCTCGGTATCGGTGGTGCAGCCGCCCCTTATGCCTTACGAGCCCACTTATCCGCGCAAAGGCCTTAATCTTTTGCTGGGACTTTTTGTGGGCGCCACCTTAAGCATCATTTATGCCTTCACCAGCGAGCATTTTGCCGGCACCATCAACCATGCGGAAGACTTGGCCGGGCAACTGGGGGTTCCTTTCGTCGTTGCCGTGCCCGATCTGTCGCCGGCCTCCAAAGGAACTGACGGCAACTCCTGGCCTCGGCCGCCTTGGTTGTCTTTCAAGAGCCGGGGGCTGGGAGCGCCGGGTGAAAAAAGAGGTTAAGGAATTGCTGGCCCGGGACCTCTCGGGTCTGCGAGATAGATTCTTTCTTTGGCTGGCCAATAAGCTGCCGGGATTCGAAGTCCTGGATATTTTTGCCAGGCCACCCCTGCTGCGTCTGGCTGGGGTCCAGGTGTACGGCTGGAATATGATCTATAGGCCTTTCTCCATCAAGTTTCCCCGGCAGTTGCGGATACTCGGCGGCGTGTGCATCAACGAAGGCTGCCGGCTGGACGCCGAGGGGGGGATCGAACTGGAGGTCAATGCCTGGATGGGGCCGCAATGCACCGTGGAGACAGTCCACCACCGTTCGCTGCCCCACCGGAGCAAAGAGTTTCGCCCCGTAAAAATAGGGGCCGGGGTGTGGATCGGCTCCAGGGTGACCCTGGTGCCCGGC
>JBGPBR010000295.1:0-3242 GCA_041481325.1 Desulfobaccia bacterium | reverse complement strand
CAGCAGGAAATCGACCAGATAAGGGACTTCCTGGGGCTGGACTATCTGGGCTATTTAAGCCTGGACGGCATGGTCCAGGCCACCCACATGAGCCACGAGACCTTCTGCCTCTCCTGCTTTTCCGGGGACTACCCGGTGGTCCTGGATTCGGGCTTTTCTAAGA
Source organism: Desulfobaccia bacterium (assembly GCA_041481325.1). Taxonomy (GTDB): domain Bacteria; phylum Desulfobacterota; class Desulfobaccia; order Desulfobaccales; family 0-14-0-80-60-11; genus DASWLF01. The sequence goes on along the minus strand of JBGPBR010000295.1, from coordinate 3,079 downwards.
CCTGCTTCGAGGACGACATCTGCTCCCCCGGCCACGCCGAATCCATCCTGCCGCCGGCCTGCGACCGGAAGTAAGGGAAGCGGAGAAGCTGGCGGGGGCGGACCAGGGATTTACCCCCCTGCCCTCCCCTGCCACCCCCAAGCCGCATAAGATTAAGAGTTAAGAAAAAACGCCATCCCAGCCTGCTGCCAACGAAAACTTGAATTTTTACCGCACCTTTACTATGATCAAATCCGATAAATTTACCTGAGTCAGTTTTTTTGATGAAAACCGTTAAAGTTAGATACAAGGGAGTTGCCATGCCTGAGTGTTCTTGCGGCTGCGGCGAACCAACCAAGGGCGGGAAATTTCTGCCGGGGCATGATCAAAAGCTAAGAAAATATCTTGAGCAAGAAGTCGGAGGCGTTGCGCTCCTGGCCAAGCTGGTTGAATCCGGGAAGCTCTACGCCGACGGCAAGATGAGCCTTCACAGCCTGGGGGAAGTGGTAACCCTGATTTTCCGCCGGGACTAAGGCCTTCCATGGGATGCTGACCACAGAGGTCCGGAGAACTCAGAGTCAACTTTGGGTTTTCTCGGTGCCTTCTGGGTCTCTGTGGTGAATCTTTACGCTTAACTTTATGGCCGAACCCCTCATCGGCGTAATCTCCGACACCCACGGACTGTTCAGGCCAGAGGCGCGTAGGGCCCTGGCCGGAGTGGAACTCATCATCCACGTCGGCGACGTGGGCGGCCCCGAGGTCCTGGAGACCATGGGCCGCATCGCCCCGGTGCAGGCGGTCAGGGGCAACACCGACCGGGGCGAGTTTGGCGCCTCGCTTCCTTTGTCCCGGGTGGTGGAGGTGGGGGGCCGCCGACTCTACGTCCTCCACGAACTCTACGCCCTGGACCTGGACCCCGTGACTGCGGGCTTCGCCGCGGTCATCTTTGGCCACTCCCACCGCCCCCACCAGGAACGGAAAGACGGCGTCTTGTATTTGAATCCCGGCAGCGCCGGCCCCCGGCGGTTTACTCTGCCGGTTACCATGGCCAGGCTGCGGGTGGGAAACCATGCTCTTACTGCTGAATTTATCGAATTATTGAAGTAACTAGGCTGAGTGGAAGAAATATGGCAAGGCGCCGCCGACGGCCGCAAGTGCGGCCGCGGCGCCGCCGTTGCTTGCTTCGCAAGCAGATGAAAGAGGGCTGGAGGACCGCGAGTCCCACCCATCAGCGGTTCATCATGATGACCAATATGGGGACCGACCAAAACATTAGGAGGCGTTATGCCAGCAAGTATCGCACATATGTTGGTCTCGATTACCTGCCGGGAAAGATTGTCAACCCTGGATCGCTACCAAGACTTCAGCGGAATTTTAATGCGAGAAAAAACCTTCATGGAACTGGGATCGTTGGGGCCGGACTTGCCTTACTATGAAAATGCCTCCAAAGCCGTTCTCAACCTATTGCGGGACCGCTCGGATAAACCCAAGGGGGTGGAACAGTGGTCCTACCAACTCCATTCCAAGGACCCCAACATCTTTCCTCTTAAAATGATCGAAATTGCCTGGCGGGAATCGGACCTCTATTCGGATGAATGGGATGAAGAAGATAACCGGAAATTCGCCTTCATCTGCGGTTTCCTGACCCATATCGCCACGGACCAGATCATCCATCCGCTGGTCAACAAAATTGCCGGGCCCTATTACAAGCCCGACCCCCAGGTCAACCATCGCGAAGTGCACCGGGAATGCGAGGTTTACCAGGACGTAGTGATCTTTGAAGAATTGAACCCGGGAAAGGACCTTATGGAGGAACAGCCTAATCTCTGGTGCGACATCAATCCTGCCTCCAGCAATAATACCCCGATCTGGTTCCGCTATTTTATCCAAAAAGCCTTTGTGGAAGCCCACTCGGTGACGCCCTCGGAAGGGGATATCGAAGATTGGGTGGATGGCATGCTCCAGTCCCTCCGGGTCCTCAATAATTTCGGGCCCTACGTCAAGGCCGCCCGAGATTACCGGGACCATGGACAAGAAAGCAAAAAATACCAGAAATTTTATGGTGAAGTGAATTATTACAGTTTTTTTGAAAAAGCCGTGAAATTGGCGCTAATCTATATCCAGACGACATTTGAGCTTTACAATGTTGGACATTTGGCTGATGACGAGCGGCGATTTTTCCAACGGGTGGTGCAAAATGCCGATCTTTCCGCCCCCTTACAAAAAGATATCTATGCAACGGCCTTAAAGAATTTTCAGGAAGGCATGGTCTTGGTTTTAAAAAGGCAAGGTTAATGCGCATCTACATGAGCCTTCTCATGAGTCTCCAAGTGAGGTGCCCAAGCGAAGCTTGGGCTGATAATTTCGTTCCCAAGCAGGAGCTTGGGAACGAGGAACAAAGGTTGCTTACCCGCCGACGTAGCCCCCGGCGATGTGGCTGGCATCCCACCAGTTGATCTTTTCCACCAGTTGCTCTTTAAGCTCCTCAATTTCCATCTTGGCCTTGCTCCAGTCGGCGGGACATTCCTTCATGAGTCGGTCGATTTTCCGGCTCAGATCACCCACCAGTATATGGAGCTCTTCGGTTTGGGGTCTGATTTTGGCCCTGGCTTCAACGGGCATTTGGTCGATGACCCGAAGGATATCGTAAAGTCGCGCCTTCATCCCGGTCAACTCCGAATACATGGTCTCGCAGTAGTCTCTGGTATCCATTTTTAGACCTTTTTGTTCCCTTGTGATATTCTAACTTTAGCCCCGGTCAATCACGTTGTCAATGGCCTGCATTGTCTATCTAATGCCAAGTTACAACTAAAAAACCTGCAGGACCACTAGGTGCCGAGTAATTACGCCAAAAGACATGAGTGCGGCAACCGAATGCCCTTGGATGAAGCCAGCCATGACTCCTAAACGACCGGTCTATCCCTTTGCCGCCCTGGTGGGTCAGGAGCGCCTGAAAAAGGCCCTGATCCTCAATGCGGTGAACCTCCTCATCGGCGGGGTGTTGATCCGGGGGGAGAAGGGCACGGCCAAGTCCACCGCGGCCCGGGGGTTGGCGGAGCTCTTGCCGCCCATCCAGGTGGTGGCGGGCTGCCCTTTCAGT
>JBGPBR010000294.1:0-3243 GCA_041481325.1 Desulfobaccia bacterium | reverse complement strand
CTCATTTTCTGCTCCGAGTAATAAATCGGCAGGGTGCAGGTCAGCGCGTGACCTGGCGAATCAGGGTCGCGGCCAGGCCCCCGAAAATCAGATGGGGCACGGACACCGCCAGAAAAACCGGCCAGCGTCCCGCCTGGCCGAAGGAGACGCAAAAACCGTAAAAAAGCCAGTAGCCGAACATCAAGCCCAATCCCACCGCCACCATGGAGGTGAGGTGAATCTCTTCGTGGCGCAGCGCCAGCCCCAGACCCAGGACTATGAGGAACAGGGGGGTCAAGGACTGGGACAGGCGGCTGTAAAGATCCACCCGGTAGGGGGTGGATTTGTAGCCGTCTCTTTCCAATCGCCTTACGTACCGGTAAAGTTCCGCCTGGTCCATCTCGGCCACCTTCTTTTCCAGGTCGCCGAAATCTTCGGGCCGCTCCGTCAGGACCAGGTCCCGCTGCTGGAATTTCTCCCCAGAGGCCGCTCCCTGGGAGTCAAAGGTCTGGATCAGGCCCTGGGAAAAGCGCCAGTGACCGCCCTGCCACTGCGCCTGGGCCGCAACGATGATCTGTACCAGCCGGAACTGGCGGTCGAACATATAAATTTTCACCCCTTCCAGGGTCTGGAGGTCTTTCCGGAACATGAGGATATTATAGATGGCCTGGTCGCCCTTGTACCAGAAGTGCTCCAGGTTGTGCACGTCCCTTGGCGGCTTCTTCTCCACCTGGGTCAACCAGAAAGTGCTCAGCCTCCCCTGGCTCCAGGGAATCACATAAAGGTTCAAGGCCAGCAACAGGGCGGTCGCCGCGACAGCCAGGATAATCAGCGGCCGGGAGAGACGCAGGATATCCAGGCCCGAGGTCCGGATGGCCATGGTTTCGTGGGACCGCGACATGAGGCCGAAGGTCAGCATCACCCCCAACAGGACCGAGGCCGGCAGCACCTGTCCCACCGCGAAGGGCAGCTTGAAGGCCAGATAGCGCAAAATGTCCCACAAGCCCAACTGGGCCCGAACCAGGCGGTCGATTTTTTCGAAGAAATCCACCACCACGAAGAGACAGACAAAGGTAACCAGGCTCAGGCTCGCGAGCTTCACGAATTCCCTGGCCAGATAGGCTTCCAGGATGTGGGGCCGCAATTTTATGGATAACGCCATGACATCTTTTTATCAGAAACCCCGCCGGCTTGCATCCGCTAACTGGCCCCAGGACCCGGGACGAAAAGCGGCCGCGGCGAAAAGCTTAAAATATTCGGTCATTGTCCGGATTCCGCGGTGGCTCTCAGCCAGGTGCCAGCCGGGCCGGCTGAACCGGCGGTAATTCGTCGCGCTCCCCCCTCCAGGCGCGGTGGCAGGCAGAAATCGCGCTTGCCAGGACCCCGGTCAATCCTTATAATTGGCCAGTAAAGGACACTCCGGGTGAGGAGGAAAAACCATGCCGACCTACGAGTACGTCTGCGAAAAATGTCAGGAACGCTTCAGCCGCATCATGAGCTTCCGGGAGTACGAATCCGTCAAGGTTTCCTGCCCCAAGTGCAACTCTCCGGAAGTAAAGCAGCAGCTGAGCGAATTCATCGCCAAGACCAGCCGCAAGAGTTAAATTGAACCAGGAACTTGGGGAAGGCCGGGCGACTTTTTCGCACCGCCCCGGCCTCCCCGGCAGACGCGGCCCGGGGGGCTTTTTGCCGCGCCGCCGTCCAGCGGGTGATGAGACCCCGGCCCGGCAATTACCCCCTGCCCTGCCAATCGTGCCCCAACTCCTGTTACCACCAGTTGATGGTGGGCCGGGGCCCCCCCCCCAGATTTTTGCCCCTGTTCCCAAGCCTTGCCGCGACCAGTTTGATGCTGGGCTTATCTTTACGTCTCTCTTCTATTGAAAATAGAAACTCGCAACTCCGGGGCCTGATTTCCGGCTCACCATTGCTTGACCCTGGTCTCATCGGCCGAAAGGTAGACGCTCACCGCCCCGTGGCGGGTGCGATGCCAGGGGATGCCGGCCAGGTGGGGGGAGAGGCCCGGGTCCTCCTGGCCCCCGTAGAGCACCAGCAGCCCGGGGCGCAGCCGGTCCAGCACGGCCAGGGCCTCATCCCGGCTCCCGGCCGCCGGCGCCGGGAGCACCAGGAGGTCGGGGCGAGGGCCGGCGCCCCCGGGCAGGTCGGCGGCGGCAAGGTTTCGCACCGGGGGAATGAGCAACCCCCGGCGGCCCTCCCAGGTAAGCTGTAGGGCCAGGCCCTGGTCCCGGCCCAGCCTCAGGAACTCCAACCGGACGCTCCCCAGGCTCTCCGGGGGCCGGCCCCGCTCCAGGGACCGGGGGGCCGCGCCCCGGTCTCCCAGATAATTCCATAAATCCCAATTAGCAGGCCCCTCCCGGCCCCGGCGCCCGAACCAGCAGCCGCCCACCTGGAACTGGCGCACCAGGGCGAGCAGCTCCCCGGCGTTGTCCTGGCTCAGGGTCAGGGCCGCGGCCAGGTCCAGGCGGCGGAACTGGCGCCAGTGGCAGTAACTCGGCAGGGGTCCCGGGCCGCCCCCCGGCCTTCCCGGCCAGGATGGCGCCGCGGCGGAAAAGACCAGGCGCCGGCCCTCGGGGGAGACGGCCACCCCGTCCAGACCCCGGCTGTCCAGGCAGGTAACCTCCAGGCACCGGGGCTGCCACATTAGGGGCCAGGCCACGGACGCGGCCAGGAAGACCCCGGCCAGGGCGGCCCCGGACCAGGTCAGGTACCCGCGCCGGGGGGCGCCCAGGCAGATCAACAGGGCATAGCAAGCCGCGATCTGGGCCCAGGTCGGCATGGGCACGGTGACCGCGGCTCCCGGCAGCGCCGCCGCCCAGGTGATGAGCTGCCAACCCAGCCACAAGGGCGCCTGCCCCAGGGCCAGGAAAAAATTGGACACCGGGGTAAGCGACAGGGCCTGGGCCAGGACCGCGGCCTCCCCCAGGGGCAGGGCCAGGCCCAGGACCAGGGGGATGGCCGCCAGGTTGACCAGGATCCCCAGCACGGACACCACCTGGAAGTAAGCCGCCACCAGGGGCGCGGTGGCCAGGGTGGCCACCACCGAGACCGCCAGCCACTTCTTCCCCCAATGAGGTATGCGATTAATCCGGTCCGCGATGCGCTGCAAAAAGATGGGTGATTTCCGATTGTTGATTGCTGATTGCCGACATGGAAAGCGCCTGAGAACCTTCATAGACCGTACCGGTCTGCACGAGGGCAGAATTGGCAGGAGAGGCTGTCCAGCCGTGCTGCCCGTTGAGAGCGCCG
>JBGPBR010000293.1:0-3246 GCA_041481325.1 Desulfobaccia bacterium | reverse complement strand
GGCGCTTGTGGGCCGCGTCCCGGGCCGTATAGATGACCCCGCTGATCAGGACCTTGTCGCCGATCTCCAGCCGCAGGACGTCCTCGTCGGTCAGCGGCGGCGTCAGTTGCACCGTTTTGGCCATGTTTCACCTGGGAAAGTAGTACGTTTGCAGTCATCCATCTTCTTTAAGCCTTTGCGCCTTTGCGAGGGCTAAATATTTTTCCCGCCAAGACGCCAAGACGCAACGATTAAAAGCGCTCCATGATAGTTCTTTATAACATCACTACCTTGTGCCGGGAAGAGTGGCATTGGATATTTACCGCCACGGGCAGCGAGGCGATGTGGCAGGGGTGCATCAGGACGTGCACCGCCAGGGCGGTGATCCGCCCTCCCAACCCCTGGGGGCCGATCCCCAAGTCGTTGATCTCTTTGAGCAGTTCTGCTTCCAGGCCGGCGATTTCCGGGTCGGGGTGGGGCAGGCCCAGTTCCCGCAGCAGGGCCTTTTTGGCCAGCAGGGCGGCCCGTTCAAAGGTGCCGCCGATGCCCACCCCCACGATCATGGGCGGGCAGGGGTTGGGGCCGGCCTCCTCAACGGTGGCCACCACCTTCTCTTTGATGCCGGCCAGGCCTTCTGCGGGCTTCAGCATGTAAAGGCGGCTCATGTTTTCGCTGCCGCCGCCCTTGGGCACCACGATGAGGCGCAGCCGGTCGCCGGGGACCACTTCGGTGTGGATCACCGCGGGGGTGTTGTCCCCGGTGTTGGCCCGGGTCAAGGGGTGGCACAGGGACTTCCGGAGATAGCCTTCCCCGTACCCCTGGCGCACTCCCTCCTGGATGGCGTCCTCGAGGCTGCCGCCCACCAGGTGCACCTCCTGGCCCAGTTCCACGAAGACCACGGCCAGGCCGCAGTCCTGGCACATGGGGATGCGTTCGTCCCTGGCGATGCGGGCGTTTTCCAGCAGTTGGCGGAAGATTTCCCGGCCGCTCAACGACTCTTCAGCCTCGGCTCCCCGGGCCAGGGCCCGGAGGAGGTCCTCTTCCGGCTCGTAATTGGCGGCGATGGCCGCCTCCTTCACGGCCCGGGTGATCTGGGACACCTCGATTTCCCGCATGGATGCTCCTGTGTCGGTTTTCGGTTTTCTGTTTTCTGTTAAAAAATCATTAATATCGTAATGTTATGAACACCTATGCCGGCGGTTCCGCCTTCTTTGCGGCGTCGTCTTGTTTTCCAACCGGGCCATGAACGCCAAGGGCGTGATGCATCACGCCCTTCCCTTTGTTTCTCAATTTATATACAGAAAACCGAAAACCACCTTTATTCGTCCAGATCGCTTTTGAAGAACTGCTGGCTGGAGGCCTGGGGGGCATCAGGAATCTCCCGGGTTTCTGGCTTCTCTTTAATTACGTCGTCGTCCGGGTAGAAATCCTCGGATTCCGCGGTCTCTTCTTCATCCCGGGCCTTGCCGTCCCCGCCCCTGGCCAGGATGGTGGAGGGCGCCTCCCGGAACTGCTCCACCGGCTGCCCCTTCAGGGCCTCTTTCATGTACGCGATGAAGATGGGGGCCGCGGCCTGGGAGCCCGTCTCTTTGGGACCCAAACTGCGCTCATCGTCCATGCCCACCCAGGTCCCGGTGATGACGGAGGGGGTGAAGCCGAGGAACCAGGCGTCCCGGGTGCGGTTGGTGGTGCCGGTCTTGCCGCCCATGGGCCGCCCCAAAACCTTGACCCGGGTGGCGGTGCCCCGCTCCACCACCCCCATCAGGAGCTCGGTCATGGTCTGGGCCGTCTGGGCGTTCAGCACCTGGTGTTTCTGGGGCCGGTATTCCGCCAGCACCCGGCCGTCCCGGTCTTCGATGCGCTCGATAAAAACGGGGTCCACCAGCGCCCCCTGGTTGGGAAAGACGGAATAGGCCCGGGTGAGCTCCATCAGGGTGACTTCCGAGGCCCCCAGGGCGGAGGCGTAGTTGGGAAAGATCGGAGTGGTGAGCCCCAGGGTCTGGGCCATCTTCACCGTGGCCGGGATGCCGATGGACATCATCAGGCGCACGGTGGGCACGTTGCGGGACCGGGCCAAGGCGGTGGCCAGGGGGATGGGGCCGTCAAAGTGGTGGTCATAGTTCTGGGGCGACCAGACCTGACCCCGGCGGCCGCCGGGCAGCGAAATGGGCGCGTCCAGGAGGACGGAATCGGGCCGGTACCCCTTTTCGATGGCCGCGGCATAGATGATGGGCTTGAAGGCGCTGCCGGGCTGGCGCCGGGCCTGGGTGGCCCGGTTGAAGGTGGAGTCCCCGAAGTCCTTGCCCCCCGTCAGGACCCGGACCTTGCCGGTCTGGAGCTCCATGGAGACCATCGCGGCCTGCACCATGGGAGCCGGAATCAGCCCCGCCAGCCACAGTTTCTGGCGCCGGTCCCGGTCCAGCAGGCGGACCTGCACCACGTCCCCGGGGCGCAAGGACGCCGCCAGACTGGCGGCCCGGCGCTCTCCCTTGGCCGGCTCCTGCAGGATGCCGGCATGTTCCCCCAGGCGGAGGTTCACCGCCCGGCGGCGCTTGTCGATCTGGGTCACCACCGCGGTCACCGACAAACCCTTGCGGGGGGGATACTTGCGATAATACTTGTTCTGCCGGTCGAGATAGGCGGTCAGCTCTTTGCCCTTCAGGTGCCGCAGGGGGCCGCGGTAGCCGTTACGCTGGATGAGGCCGTTGAGCCCCTCCTCGATGGCCTTCTGGGCATCCTTATGCAACTCCACGTCCGCGGTGGTATAAACCCGAAGTCCCAGGTTGTAGACGGACTCCTTGCCGAAGCGGTTTTCCAGCAAGGTGCGCACGTGCTCGTTGAAATAGCCGCACTCCTTGATCCAGTCGGGCCGGAAAGGCTTCAGCTTAATGGGCTGCCTCGACGCCGCGGCCTCTTCGGCCCTGCTGATGAACCCCACATCCGCCATGCGCCTGAGGACGTAGGTCTGGCGCTCCTTGGACCGCTGGGGGTTCAGATACGGGTCGTAGCGGCTGGGGGCCTTGGGGATGCTCGCCAGGATGGCGGACTCCGCCAGGCTCAGGTCTTCCACGTGCTTGGAAAAATACTCCTGGGCCGCGGCCTCCACCCCGTAGGCGCCGTGTCCCAGGAAGATGTGGTTCAGGTAGAGGTTGAGGATCTCTTCCTTGGTCAGGTAATTGTCGATGCGGTAGGCCAGCACCGCTTCCCGGATCTTGCGGGCGAAGCTCTTCTCCGAGGTGAGGAGGATGCGCTTCACCACCTGTTGGG
>JBGPBR010000292.1:0-3303 GCA_041481325.1 Desulfobaccia bacterium | reverse complement strand
GGTGGTCCAAATCACAATAATCCTTTGCCAACTTCGACCATGACCAGGACTTCAATAAAGCGTATCTTAAACTAAGATACAAGGGTGCGCATTGCGCACCATGATAAAAGCCTACAATTTTTCATGACTGATGGGTGAGCCAAGGGCTCATGAATTACTGCTTGGAAAAGTTTAAAGTTTAAGGTTCAAGGTTGAAAGAGTTGGGGCGCAGCTTTGCATCCGCCTTGGTTGCCAACCAGGCGCTTGGAAACCGTTAGCCAGGTTGCGGCCTGGGCCAGCAGAGAGGCCGAATGCCAACCTCCGGACAGTATCAAAGGATCAAACCATGAAAAAATCCTCCCTGGATGCCTTCTTCAAACCGAAAGCGGTGGCGGTGATCGGGGCCAGCGAAAAAACCGACAGCATCGGCCTGGCCTTGATTAAGAACCTCAAGCAGGGCGGCTTTCCGGGAAAGCTCTATCCCGTCAACCCCAACTACGCGGAAATCCAGGGTCTCACCGCCTACGCCTCGGTCACCGCGGTCAAGGCCCCCATCGACCTGGCCGTCGTCGCCATCCCCATCCGGGCAGTGCCCGGGGTCATAAAGGAATGCGGCGAGGCCAAGGTGGCGGGCGTTATCATCATCTCGGCGGGCGGCAAAGAAGTGGGCCCCGAGGGCAGCGCCATCGAGGCCGAGATCCAGGAAGAGGCCGCCAAGGCCGGCATCCGGTACCTGGGCCCCAACTGCATGGGGGTCCTGGCCCCGCCTTACCACCTCAACGCCAGTTTCGCGCCCCACTCGTCCCAGCCCGGCACCCTGGCCTTTATCTCCCAGAGCGGCGCCTTGTGCAGCTCCATCCTCGGATGGGCCACCATGAAGCACCTCGGCTTCAGCCACTTCATCAGCGTGGGCTCCATGGCGGACGTGGATTTCGCCGACCTCATCGACTACCTGGGCAACGAAGAAAAGGCCCGCAGCATCATCATTTACATGGAGTCCCTGACCCAGCACCGCAAATTCATGAGCGCCGCCCGCTCGGTCTCCCGGGTCAAACCCATCATCATCATCAAGGCCGGCCGCAGCCGGGCCGGGGCCAAGGCCGCGGCCTCCCACACCGGGGCCCTGGCCGGGGCCGACGAAGCCTATAACGCCGCCTTCAGCCGGGCCGGCATCATCCGGGTGGAGACCATCAAACAGCTCTTCGACTCCGCCGAGGCCCTGGAGAAGATGAAGCGCCCCCGGGGCGCCAATCTGGGCATCATCACCAATGCCGGCGGCCCCGGGGTCATGGCGGTAGACGCCCTGTCCCGCTGGGATACCGATCCCGCGGCCTTGTCCCCCGAGACGGTGCAAAAGCTAAGTGATTTTCTGCCTCCCTACTGGAGCCGGGGCAACCCGGTGGACCTCCTGGGGGACGCCCCGGTGGCCCGCTACCTCAAAGCGGTGGAAGTCTGCATGGCGGCCCCCGAGCTTTCCGGCCTGGTGATCATATTGTCCCCCCAGGCCATGACCGACCCCACCGGGGTGGCCCAGGCCCTGGCCCCCATCGTCCACGGCCAGCCCCGGCCGGTATTCGCGGTCTGGATGGGCGGAGAAGACGTGGCCGCCGGGGTCGACATCCTCAACCGGGCCGACATCCCCACCTTCGAAACCCCGGAAGAAGCGGTGGATACCTTCATGGAGATGTATTCCTACTCCCGGCACCTGGAGATCCTGCAGGAGACCCCGCCCCGGCTGCCCCATGACGTGCTGGTCAACACCGGGCAGGTCCGGACCTTCATCGACCAGTGCCTGGCCCGCCAGGGCCGCATCCTCACGGAGCTGGAATCCAAGGCCATCCTCTCGGCCTACGGCATCCCGGTGAACCGCACCGTGGCCGCCTCCTCCGCCCCCGATGCGGTCATGATCGCCAAGGTGCTCGGCTTCCCGGTGGCCCTGAAGGTCAATTCTCCCGACGTCACCCACAAGACCGACGTCGGCGGGGTGCGCTTCAACCTCAATAACGAATCGGAGGTTTTAAGCGCCTTCCACGAAATCGTGGAAGACGTCCACACCCACAAGCCCGAGGCCCGCATCCTGGGGATGACGGTCCAGGCCCAGGAGCGCCAACCCGATTGCGAACTTCTCATCGGCAGCAAGCGGGACCCGGATTTCGGGCCGCTCATCGTGTTCGGCGCCGGCGGGGTGTTCGCCGAGGTGCTTAAGGACACCGCGGTGGACCTGCCGCCCCTGAACCTGCTGCTCGCCCGGAAGCTCATTGAAAAGACCCGGGTATCCCAGGTCCTCCGGGGTTACCGCAACCTTCCCCCGGCCAACCTGGAAGAGCTGGGGGAGATCCTGGTGCGGGTCGCCCAGTTGGTGACTGACTTCCCGGAGATCGTGGAGCTGGACATCAACCCGGTGTTTGTCCAAAGCGGCCGGTTTGTGGGGGTGGACGCCCGCCTGATCATCGAGCCCGCCCAGGTGGCGGCCCCCCGCCACCTCATCATTGCGCCTTATCCCAACCAGTACGAGAGCCACTGGATGATGCGGGACGGCACCCCGGTGCTGCTGCGCCCCATGAAGTCCGAAGACGAGCCCCTGGTGTCCCAGTTCCTGGCCAACTGCTCGGAAGAGACCATTTTCTTCCGCTACTTCAAATTCATCAGGAAGTGGACCCACGAGATGCTCATCCGCTTCACCCAGAACGACTACGACCGGGAGATCGGGCTCATGGCCATCAGCCAGCCGCCGGGGCCGGAAGTCATGCTGGGGGTAAGCCGCCTGGTGATGGCCGCGGATCGCGCCACCGCCGAATTCGCGGTGATCGTGGCCGACCCCTGGCAGGGCAAGGGGCTGGGACCGAAATTGGTGGAGGGGGTCATCGAGATTGCCCGGGAACAGGGGGTCAAGCTCTTGCACGGGGAGGTCCTGGCCCAGAATCAGCCCATGCTGGAGATGGTGAAACGCCTGGGCTTCAACCTGAAGAAAGACCCGGAAGGCCAGACGGTCCGGGCGGAGATGAAGTTGAACCCTTAGGGAGAATTCTGCTAGGAAAAGTTCAAAGTTCAAGGTTCAAAGTTTAAAGTTTAGATTGCGACTCCCTAATTCTTTTAAAGTGTTACGGGTGAGCCGAGGGCTTATTAACGACTGTTTTGAAAAGTTTTGAGTTTTGGAGTTTATAGTTTTGAGAATAGAGAAGTAAATGTAGCGACTGTCTTTTCTGTCAAGCTGCAAGAGGCAGCTGTGGGTTCCAGTAGGTACGATTTTTGAGCATGGCGTTAAGGATCACCAGGAGTTTTCGCATACAGGCGGTGAGGGCCACCTTAGCCGGCTTGCCGGCC
>JBGPBR010000291.1:0-3304 GCA_041481325.1 Desulfobaccia bacterium | reverse complement strand
TGCTTCTGGGCCCAGCAGCTGTGACCCTACGTGCATTTGCTGAGGCTCTTTATCGCAGCCATAAATCTATGCCGCTTGCTGATCTCTAAAAAAAATTTGGCGTCTTCCGTAGGGGCGGACCCATGTGTCCGCCCTGTTTTAGGGCGCACACGCAGGTGCGCCCCTACAAAACTTTGTCAAGATACATCTGAGACACAACAATAGAAGTATGCACCTGTTGCATTGGGATGCTTCAAGATTCAGACACGCCCGTTAGTAATGCTCCCGCTGCCTCTGGGCCAGGCGGAAGTAATGCTCTCTCGCCTCGTAGATTACCCGGTGGGGGTCGTTGAGGAAGGCGGCCATGGCCTCGTCGTCCCGAAACATATAGAGCTTGCCCTCATAAATGAGGAATTTTTCGGGATTGATGTCCTCCAGCCGGCCCCGGGACATGGAGGTGACACAGTAGCCGCCCATCTGGGGCTGATACTGCGGGGCATTCTCCAGGAAGGTGTAGCGGTTGGCCCGGGAGGCAAAGTAATAGGTGGCCCCACCCAGGCGCTCGTTAATCCGCTTGTTGCCCGGGACCGGCTGTTTCCGGGTGAAGTAGGATATCGGGTCGTAGCCGTGCAGCGCCACGGTGTTCTGCAGGTTGAGCAACGCCATCCCGGAGCCGCCGGAGGTGGTGGGCGGCGGCCGGGTCGGGAAGACTGTCGCCGGGGGCTGTGCCTGGACCGCGGCCGCCAACCAAAATACCGTCATAAGGCCCGCCAGCAGAGGCAGTATTCCTACCGGGAGCTTTTGCATGGCCGTTCCTCCTTTACCCTTAAGATAGGCCTTGGCAATGAAATAACAAGCGGGGCGAGACGCAACCCTGGCAAATCCTAAGCAAATTCTTTAGCTTCATAGATATGGGCCAGGACCCGGCGTATCCCCACCCGGGCTTGAATGATGACGCGGCGATAGGGCTCGCCTTCGAAGGCGTCCAGTTCCGGGAACTTCTCCGGCAGGGCCGGGGAGGTGAACAGCCAGGCCGGGTGCTCCGGACCCGCCGCCTCGTATCGGAAGGCCTTGAAGCCCCAATAGTCCCCCAGGCGGCCGCGGATGATGCACTTCTCCCAGGCGCCTTCGAGGTCCGCCAGCAAGAAGTGATACATCCCGCCGGGCACCAGGGAGCCGTAGACGATCAATCTTTCGTCCTGATTATCCAAGGATTTCATATGGATACCAAAAGCAAAGGCGATCAAAACGAAAACGGTTATAAAATCAATAACATATGCGAAAAAGGAACTATGGTTTGAACATCTTTATGCACCTTTAAGACCTCTAATCGATCAATCTTGTTCCGGCAATATAAAAAAACCGCATATTGGTTCGGATAAGTACCTTATTATGCTCACTTTATGTCGTTGGTGCGACGCTGGTTTACCGCTTCGACAGCGCGGCAGTGCCGCTTTTGTGCCGCTTGGAGGGTGGGCGGTGCGGCGGTGGCGCGGTTAGTTTTCTAGTGAAGATACCTTAATTATAGGTGAGGGAAATTTCCAGAAGAGAATGGACAGTTGACCCTCATTTTGGCGCCAAGGGCGAAAAAATAGGATATCTCACGCAAAGACGCAAAGGCGCAAAGACGCCAAGGGAAAGGGTAGAATAGCCGCGCTTGGCTGGTTTTTAAGGATGATGGTTGGCAGTGCCCACCCTAGATAAGAAATCAGCGCCGGCGGCCCAGGCGGTTGCGCAGGGCCAGGAGGAACAGGGCCGCCTGGCCGGGGATGAGCAAGACGCTTAGCCCAGCCACCAGCTTGCCCCAAAAGCCTGCCGGTTCAGCCCAGGTAGGCCGCTGAAGGGTGACCATTTGCAAAAGGTAAAAGAAGGAATCTCCGAAAGCTGGGACATGTGGGGGGGCCAATTCCAGGCCGGCCCAGGCCAGCAAGCCGGTAAAGATCGCCATCCAAGCGGCCAGCCAGCCCAAGGCCCAGGAAGGGCGCTCGCCGTAGCCGCTTAACCATCGATAGATATTATACCAGTAAAGGGGGAAACAGCGCCATTTGTTCGACCTGCGGTGCATCTCCATTTCCCCGTAATGGAAGTCTCCGGCGTTCTTGTAATCTTTTTCTGCTTCATAGTTGATTTTAAGATGCCGATAAAGGCGTTCAACTTGGCCATATCTATCCCTCCACTGGGAAGGAGGAGCTGCATAAGGAAAATGGAAGAACAGCCAGGTCAATAACCAGGGTTCTTTTTTCTCATCTTGCCTTAGCAAAATCTCGTCATAGAGCACATGACGGCCGCGATAATGGTGCCAGTAAACATGGTAGAATTCCACCCGGCGTAAATCAGTGCCCTGGAATTTAACTTGGCACAACGAAAGGTCCTGAAAACGTAAAACCCCTTCCGTAGTTAGTTCCAAATTTTCAAATTTCCCTTGGAAAGCTGCCTTCTTAATTTTGGAACGAAAAAATACAAGACCATTGATTCTGACCCCGCTAAAATCGGCCTCCTTCTTAAAAGAGGTCCAGGTAAAAGTGCCCTCTTTGTGAAATCTGGCATAAGAAAAATCCGTGTAATCCATAAAACAAGTCATTGAAAAATAGGCCGCCTCGTTAAAGGTGGCTAAGGAGAAATCGACAAAATCTTTAAAGATGGCATCTGAAAAATAGGCAACCTTTATAAAAAAAGCATTGCAAAAATCGGCCCTCTTGCCAAATTTGGCTCCGCAGAAATCGGCTTGCTCTGTAAAGGTGGCCCATGCAAAACTTACGTTTTTATTAAATCCACAAATCTTCTCAAAATCCTCGCAGTTAACAGACACATGGAAAAAGACACCTTCAAAGTCAATGTATTCAGCGTCTTGCTGGTTGCCCCTGCTTCGAATTGCTTCCCAAAATGCTTCCAGGTCTTTTCCCTTGTCGCGAGAATGAAGGATGCAAAGTCCCTCAGAATCTCCAGGCATGGAGAAATTGCCACATTCAATCTCTTCATATTTCTGATGAATTTGGCAGGTGGGGGATTCTTCAGACATCACTTCTCCAAGATCACCACCGCCAGGGCCCGGTCGTCTTCGTCGGAAAGGGAGAGGTGCATGGCGGTGATGCCGGCCTCGGCGCAGAGCTCTGCGGCCCGGCCGCTTACAAATAGCTCCGGCTTGCCCCGGGGGTCGGGGACCACCTCCACTTCCCGCCAGCGGATGCCGCCGCGGCGCATCCCCACCCCCAAGGCCTTGGAAAAGGCCTCCTTGGCGGCGAAGCGCAGGGCCAGGGCCGCGGCGGTCCCCTTCGGCCTGCGGTTGCAATAGGCGATTTCCCCGGGGGTGAAGACCCGGTTCAGG
>JBGPBR010000290.1:0-3311 GCA_041481325.1 Desulfobaccia bacterium | reverse complement strand
TGGGCGGTAACTTCGCCTTCCGGGGTGGTGAATTCATGGATGGGAATCTGGCCTTCGGATTTGTAGCCGATGTCCACCATGACGAAATCTTTGGTGATGGAGACGATGCGGCCTTTGACCACTTCCCCTTCCTGCACCCTGCGCAAGCTCTCTTCGTAGAGTTCGCTCATGGACTCCATGTCCGCCATCTCGGCGGCGGCTTCGCCCTGGGCTTCCTCCAGGGCTTCCGCCTGGGCTTCCTCCGGCGCTTCCGCCTGGGCTTCCTCAGGGGCTTCCTCAGGTGTTTCCACCTGGGCTTCCACCACCATGGCTTCCTCGGGCGCTTCCACCGCGACTTCCTCCAGCGCTTCTACCTGGGCTTCCTCCGGCGCTTCCGCCTGGGCTTCCGCCGGGGCTTCCTCAGGTGTTTCCACCTGGGCTTCCGCCACCACGGCTTCCTCGGGCGCTTCCACCGGGACTTCCTCCAGCGCTTCCGCCTGGGCTTCCGCGGTCGCGGCTTCCTCCGGCGCTTCCGCCTGGGACGGCGGCGCGGTTTCCGCGGCGGCGGCCGTCTCCGGCGTTGCGGCCTCGGCCTCTTCGGTTTGGGGCCGGATTTCTTCTAAATTTTCCGGCTCGGTGTGGTTGGTGAGTTCAGTGTTTTCCAAACGGTCCATGACAGGTTGACCCCCTCAAACGTGTTTACTTGGTTTATGGTCCGGCTGGTCGCTAATTGCGGCCAGGCACTGCGCTACAACTTGCTCGATGCTCAACTCGGTGGTGTCGATAACCATGGCGTCCCCGGGCACCTTCAAGGGCGCCTCGCTCCGGGTTTCGTCCCGGTGGTCCCTGGCCGCCAGGTCGGCCATGATGGCCGTCAGGTCCGGAGGTTCGCCGTCCCGCTGCCAGTCCCGGCGGCGGCGGGCCGCCCGGGTGGCCAGGGAGGCATCCAGGTAGAACTTCCACCGGGCTTCGGGAAAGACTGCGGTTCCCTGGTCCCGGCCTTCGGCCACCACCCGGCCGTTCCTGCCGAGGTAGCGCAGCCGCTCTTTCACCCAGCGGCGCACCACGGGCAACACCGCCACCCGGGAGGCGTCCCGGCCCACCTCTTCAGACCGAATCTCGTCAGTAATCTCCAACCCGTCGAGGACCAGGTGAAAGCCCCGAGCATCGGCTTTCATCTCGGGATGAAACCCCTCCAGAAACTGCCCCAAGGCCTCGGCGTCATCCAGGTCGAGGCCGGCCCGGCGCGTCTTTAGGGCCACGGCCCGGTAAAGGGCGCCGCTGTCCAGATAGAGGTAGCCCAGGGACTGGGCCAGAAGCCGCCCCACCGTACTCTTACCGGCCCCGGCCGGACCATCGATGGTAACGATCCGCTTGGGCCTCACTCAGTTGCTCAACCCCAACACCTGTGCCAATGCCTGCAGAAACCGCCGGTTCTCCTCGGGCAGCCCCATGTTGACCCGGATATAGTCCGGCAGGCCGTAAGCGTCCATGGACCGGATGATGACTCCCAGCCTGAGGAGGTCCTGGAACACTTCCCGCCCCGGCCGGGGCACCCGGATGAGGACGAAATTGGCCTGGGTATCGGAAAATTCCAGGCCAAGGCGCCCGAGCTCCCGGCAAATCTCCGCTTTGCCGGCCAGCACCACTTCCCGGGTCCGCTCCAGAAAATCGCGGTCGTCCAAAGCCGCCCGGGCCGCAACCTGGGCCAGACGGTTGACGTTGAACGGCATGCGCAGCCGGTTCAGGTACTCCATGAGTTCACTGGGGCCGAAGCCGTAGCCGACGCGCAGGCCCGCCAGGCCGTAGGCCTTGGAAAAGGTGCGCAGGCCCACCAGGGGGCGGTCCTCCGCCAGGTAGTCCAGCGAGGAAGGCATCCGGGGATCGTCGGCAAAGTCGATGTAGGCCTCGTCCAGCACCAGGGTCACCGTGGGGGGCAGGGCGGCCAAAAAGGCTTCGAACTCCTGCCGCCAAAACGCAGTCCCGGTGGGATTATTGGGGTTGTTCAACAGAATGAGTCGGGTTTGGGGAGTGACCGCCCGCGCCATGGCATCCAGGTCCACCCGCAGCCGTTTCAGGGGCACCGGCCGAAAGACACCGCCCACGGCCTGAGTGAGGAGGCCGTACATTAAAAACGTGTGGGTGGTGCTCAGCACTTCGCCGCCGGGTGGGACGAGGGTCCGGACCAGCAGGTCCAGGACTTCGTCGGAGCCGTTTCCCAGGAGCAATTGCTGGGGAGAGATCCCCAGGTGGCGGGACAGGTCCTCTTTGAGGTAGTAAGCGTGGCTGTCGGGATAGCGGTGCAGGCTGCCGAGATTTTCCCGGATGGCAGCCAGGGCCTTGGGAGAAGGCCCCAAGGGGTTTTCATTGGACGCCAGCTTGATGGCGCCGGTAAGTCCCAATTCCCGTTCCAGTTCTTCCAGGGGTTTGCCGGCCTGATAGGGCGTCAGTTGAGTGAGGTGAGGCTGGATGAGAGAGGTGAACATGGAACCGTGAACCTTTTCCCCAGTAAGTGGTTTTTCTCGGCCGGAGAAAAGCTCCGGGGAAAAGGAGGTGCTCGGGTCAGGTTGGAGGCTGGTTAAAGTTCTTGCCAAAAATTTGGGTGCGGCTGCCTCCCGATTTCGCAATCCCGGAGGGAAGCCTTCCTGTTATGGATTAGCCGACAGTAGCAACCAGTTTTTCCTGAAATGCCGCTCCTTCACCATGGGCCGGCCCAGACCGAATCGAATCTTTTATACCGCATTATGCCCAAAAAAGCAAGCGTTTTCGAACTGCCGACGGTGGCGCCGGCTGGAAGCCGGTGCCGGAACGCCCGAGGTCGCAAGTTCGCACCTTTATGGTGCGCAGTGCTCACCCTACATCAACCTTGAACCTTGACCTTTGAACTTTGAACTTTGAACTCCGGTAGCCGGCCCATTGACCCGGGCGGCCAATCCTGTTAGGTTGGAAAAATAAAACCATGCTCTTGGCTGACCTTTATACCGACAAGATCGAGCTGGCCCCCTACCTGAGCCCGGAGGAGTGCCGGGGCGCCGGCGCCGCGGATTGCCGGGAGTTCATCCAGGACCTCAAGGCGGGAGCCGTCCGCCCGGAGGCCTGCCTCAGCCTGAGCCCCGCCAAGCGTCAGGCCCTGTCCCTGGCCTTGCGGGCCAAGGAGATCCTCCCCCCGGTGCAGTCCCTGGAACTGCCCCGGCCGCGGCCCCCGGACCTGTTCGAAATCAACGAGCCCGACGCCGCCTCCCCGGTGCTGGTCACCGGCAACAGCGAGTTCACCCTGGCGGTGATCACCGGGCTGCTGGCCCTCACGGTGAGCCCTTTTTTCCTGCTGCTGG
>JBGPBR010000289.1:0-3317 GCA_041481325.1 Desulfobaccia bacterium | reverse complement strand
AAGGCCTTGATCAGCTCATGGATAAAGGCCCGGCTCAGGGCGTTGCGCTTGGCGTAATTGTTAAAAGTAATGGTGCCGATGGAGTCTTCAAGGTCCATCGAAATCAGCGTCATATCGGTCCCTCCCGGGTAGTGCTCCTAAAAACTGACGGTGGGCTGGAGAATAGCATATAATAAGACAACCTGCCGGGAAAAGCTGTTGCCGCCCGGTCCTAGTGGGACAAGCATTTTTCTTACATAAAATCGTCTGCGGATACTCTAGCCCGGTCCAAGGTGAGCAAGAGAGCCTTAACAAACCAGCCTTCCGGGGACAGCCGCTCCCTGTGGGAAGTGGCGGTGGCCCTGCCCCTGTTCCAGACCCTCACCTACCGGCTGCCCCCGGAACTTGAGGGGGCCGCCCGGGTGGGCAGCCTGGTCATGGTGCCGGTGGGTCGCCAGATAGTGACCGGCTATCTCCTGTCGCCGATCAGCGAAGCCCCGCCGATGCGCCTGCGCCACATCAAGGCGGTCCTGGACCCCATCCCCCGGTTCGGCCCGGAGCTGGCGCCCCTCTTCCGCTGGCTGGCCGACTATTACCAGTATCCCCTGGGGGAAGCCCTGAGCCAGATTATCCCCGGGGGATCGCACCTGACCGGCCCCCTGCTGGAAGTACTGGCGGTCCCCCGGCCCCCGGCGGACGCCGCCCCGGCCCCGCGTCTTGGCCCCCGGGCCCGGGTCATCCTGGACCACCTTAACCGGGAAGGCGCCGCCCCGGTAAAAGACCTGGTGCAGCGGTTCCCCGGGTGCCGCCCGGTCCTGAAACGCCTGGAGGCCAAGGCCCTCCTTTCCCTGGAGTCCACCCCCCGGTGGCGGGACCCCCTGGAGTCCCGCCCCCCGGCCCTGGCAGAGCCCCCCTTGAGCCTGGTGCCGGAGCAGGAGGAGGCCCGGGCCGCCATCCTGGAGGGCCTGCACTCCGGTGAGTTCAGCCCCTTTCTGCTGCACGGGGTGACGGCCAGCGGCAAGACCGAGGTTTATCTGGCCGCGGCTGAGGAGTCCCTGGCCCGCGGCCGCCAGGTGCTGGTACTCGTGCCGGAGATCGCCCTGACCCACCCCGTGGCCCAGGCCTTCCGAAGCCGGTTCGGCCACCGGGTGACGGTGCTGCACAGCGGCCTCACCCCGGCCTCCCGCCTGGACCAGTGGCGCCGCATCGTCCTGGGGGAGGTGGACATCGTGGTGGGGGCCCGCTCCGCGGTCTTCGCCCCCCTGCCCCGCCCGGGCCTCATCGTGGTGGACGAAGAGCACGATCCCTCCTACAAGCACGAAGGCGGCCTCCCTTACCAGGCCCGGGACGTGGCCCTCTACCGGGGGAAGCTCGCCGCCGCCGCGGTGGTCCTGGTGTCCGCCACCCCCCAGGTCAGCACCTTTTACCACGCGGTCCAGGGCAAATACCGCTACCTCAACCTCGCCCGTCGGGTCACGCCCCAATCCCTGCCGGAGGTCCATCTCATCGACCTCAAGGACCAGCGGGGCGACCCCAGCCTCAAAATCATCTCCCGGCCCCTTAAAAGGGCCTTGGAGG
Organism: Desulfobaccia bacterium; assembly: GCA_041481325.1. Classification (GTDB taxonomy): domain Bacteria; phylum Desulfobacterota; class Desulfobaccia; order Desulfobaccales; family 0-14-0-80-60-11; genus DASWLF01. The sequence goes on along the minus strand of JBGPBR010000289.1, from coordinate 1,760 downwards.
AAGTCCTGTCCCGGCGGGAGCAGGCCCTCCTGTTTTTGAACCGCCGGGGTTACGCCTCGGCCCATTTCTGCCTGTTCTGCGGCGAGGTCTTCCAGTGCCTCCGGTGCAGCGTCGCCCTGACCCATCACCGGGCCGACGACCGCCTGGTCTGCCACTACTGCGGCTACACCGCCCCGGTGCCGGAGTCCTGCCCCCGCTGCCAGTCCAGCGCCATCAAGCGCTACGGGGTGGGCACGGAAAAGGTGGAGGCCGAACTGCGGAAGCTGCTGCCCTCGGCCCGGGTGGCCCGCCTGGACCGGGACACCGCGCCCCACAGCGGCAAGGCCGTGGCCGTGCTGGAGAGCTTTGCCGCCGGGGACCTGGACTTCCTGGTGGGGACCCAGATGATCACCAAGGGACACCATTTCCCCCGGGTCACCTTGGTGGGGGTCATTGCCGCGGACCTGAGCCTCTTTTTCCCGGAATATCACGCCGGGGAGCGCACCTACCAGCTTCTCTCCCAGGTGGCCGGGCGGGCCGGCCGGGGTGAGGCCCCAGGCAAGGTGCTCATTCAGACTTACCACCCGGAACATTTCGTGTTCCAGGCGGTGCAGGCCCAGGATTACCAGGGCTTTTGCGAACGGGAGCTGGCCGGCCGGCGGGAGCTGGCTTACCCGCCGTTCACCCGGCTGGCCCTGGTGCGCCTGAGCGGACCCGGGGAAGAAAAGGTGGCCCAGGAGGCCCGGCGCCTGGCCGGGGCTCTCCGGGCCTGGCTGGCCCGGGAACGGCAGGGCTGGGGCCGCCGGCTGCAGGTGCTGGGGCCGGCCCCCGCCGGCCTGCGTAAGCTTAAGGGCCGGTTCCGCTGGCAGATCCTCCTCAAGAGCTACGGCCGCGAGCCCCTGGCGCGCCTCCTGGACGACCTGCGGCAGCGGTGGTCTCCAGCCTCCGGAACCGGCCTCAGCCTGACCCTGGACGTGGACCCCGTCAATCTGCTCTAAGGGCCGGGAGGGAGAGATTTTTTCCGGGGCGCACTCCCGGTCTTGCCCCTCCGTCCATAATAAGATAAATTAAAAAGATTGCGCCCGTAGCTCAGCATGGACAGAGCAACGGACTACGAATCCGTGGGTCGGAGGTTCGAATCCTCTCGGGCGCGCCAATGGAATCAAGGGGTTAGCTAAAAAGCTAACCCTTTTTTATTCTCAAAAATATATTTTATCCCATCCCTGTCCCATTCCCAAATTATCCCACAGGGGTTCATAGGCCGCCGATCCGAGAAAATTTCCGAACAAAGGGGTTGATATGTTTGAGGTTAGCAAAAATATACAATTTGATGGAAATTTATGCTATTTTCCAGTCTGCAAGGTGATAGGGCTATAAAAAAAGGAACTTCTTCGGTATCGAACCCCTGATAGAAGGTTCTAAAAACTAATTTTTGCTTGGTGGCCAAGACTGCCGCATAATTTCGGTTAATATTTTACTGCCGGGCGGCGCTTGACTTTTTGGGGAAGTTTGCCGAAGGAATTTGATAACTGAGAGTCTGAAATACATAAATACATGAACATACTTTTTTCAGCGAAATTTATGCTATCATAATCTCTGCGGAAGGTTCAGCCCGTAAGAGGTCATTTGACGGATTTTCAGGGGATACTAATTCTAATAAACCTTTTTGGATAGTGGAAGCCAGGTTGAAAGAAAATCGTTGATCGCATTATTCGAGAATCGAAATGGCAAGTCTTAATTCTGAGCTTAATAAGCTGAAAAAGAAAACAAAAGAGTTATTT
>JBGPBR010000288.1:0-3319 GCA_041481325.1 Desulfobaccia bacterium | reverse complement strand
TTATCCTGGCCGGCATACTTGGGGGCGCTGCCGTGAGTGGCTTCGAAAATGGCGCAGTTGGCGCCGATGTTAGCCCCGGGGGCCATCCCCAGCCCCCCTACCTGGGCCGCCAGGGCGTCGGAGATATAGTCGCCGTTCAGGTTGGGGGTGGCGATGACCTGGTATTCCAAGGGCCGGAGCAGCACCTGCTGAAAGAGGTTGTCCGCCAGGCGGTCCTTCAGGGCCACCTTGCCGTCGGGCAGCTTCCCGTGGTAGACCGTGCCCAGTTCCGCTTCCGAGATCACCCGGCCTTCGAACTTGGTGGCCACCTCGTAGCCCCAATTCTGGAAAGCCCCCTCGGTGTACTTCATGATGTTGCCCTTGTGCATCAGGGTGACGGAGGCGCGGTGGTGCTCCAGGGCGTATTTCAGGGCCATGCGGATCAGGCGCTTGCAGCAGCGCTCGGTCATGGGCTTGAGGCCGATGGCCGCGGTGGAGTCCAGGGAGCAGCCCAGCTCGCGGTTGAGGAAGCCGATGAGTTTCTGGGCCTCGGGGCTGGTGGCGGCCCACTCCAGGCCGGCGTAGACGTCTTCGGTGTTTTCCCGGAAGATCACCATGTCGATCTTTTCCGGCTCTCGCATGGGGCTGGGCACCCCTTCGTAGTAGCGCACCGGGCGGATGCAGGCGTAGAGGTCCAGCACCTGGCGCAGGGTGACGTTCAGGGAGCGGAAGCCGCCGCCGATGGGGGTGGTGAGGGGCCCCTTGAGGGCCACCCGGTACTCCCGCAGCGCCGTCAAGGATTCCACCGGCAAATAACTGCGAGTTTGCTTGAAGGCCTTTTCTCCGGCCAGGACCTCCTGCCAGGCGATCTTCCTGGCGCCGCCGTAGGCCTTGGCCACCGCGGCGTCCAGCACCGGCCGGGTAGCCCGCCAGATGTCCGGGCCGGTGCCGTCCCCTTCGATATACAACACTACGGGCTTATCGGGAACCGCCAGCCCCCCTCCGGGGGCGGCGGTGATCTTGCCGCCCGGCTCAGGCTCGTGATGGGTCATGGTATCCCTCGCTCAAAATATTGGCTTTCTATTTCAACTTATTTTCCCCGGCCCCGCAAGTCTTTGGAATTTTTATTAGGGAGGGGGGGCTCTTATCCCACGGCCCCCCTAAGAATCATCCGCTGCCGCAGTAAATGTAGGGTGGGCACGGCCCACCAGCTTCCTTTCCCAAGCGCAGCTTGGGAAATGTGGGGCACCCGCCCTCGGGTGATGGGGCGAGGGCTGAGTTTGCGGCTACCAAAATTCCGGTTAATTTTGCAAGAGACTTATTCGTAAGAAAAAAATACCGTACCGAACAGGGTGATGAATGAGTTGGCGATGAGCACCGCGGCGCCCGCCGCCAACAAGACCGCCAGGGGATAAAACAGAAATTTCAAACCGGGCTGTTGCGGCCTGGCCTGCCAGGCCCGGGACACCAGGCGTCTGAATTCTTCGGAAAACAGGACCGGCAACAGGAAGAAGCCGGCATATTGCCACACCGCCCGGAGCATGCCTTCGGCAACGTTCAAGGAAAATCACCCACCGGCCGGCGCTCCGGGAAGAACCTTTATTAAGGAGCCGTTTAAGATTCCTGCTGCCAGAACCTCGGGAGAGCCGCGCCGACTCAGGCCGAGCCTTAGGCGCCCCTGCCGCCCCTCAATTGCGGCGGGCCTTAATTTAACCGGCATGGGGCGTGCCGGCTGGGCGCGGCTCGCCGTACCTTTTCGCTAATCTTTATTTATATCCAATGCTTCGAGAAAAATAAAGATAGTCTTTCGGACCGGCGCCCCCTTTACTACTTACCTCTGATCAATCTCAGGCTTGAGGATCAACCATCCCAAGACCAGGACAAACCCCAAAACCACCACGGCGTAGATGGGATTGTCCCGGACAAAATAGCTCAAACAGGTAAAGCCTTGTTGCATCTTGATCTCAAGATTCCGCCACCAAGCGTCCATGGTCACCCTCCTCGTGAGGCAACCGTTTCCTCCCCCTTGATAACTTGACGGTTAGGCCATGTTACCCAATCCCCTCCACAAACGATCGACAAGCTTAGGTCTCTATGGGCAACAGTTCCACCTGGCCCCGGGCCCCCAGTTTGTCCCCGACGATGATCACCGCGCCCAGGATTTCCGGGATGCCGGCGGCCCACTCCAGGGCTGCCGCGAGGTCGCCCGCGTCCCGGACCCGGTTGCCCAGGGCCGTGGCCGCGGCGTCGGCCAGGACCGCATCCCGGGCCACCACGCAGGCGGCGTCGGCCCGGCCGAAGCTCAGGGAGTGGCCCACGGTCCCGGAAGAGGTGCAGACCCCCAGGGGGCTCATCTCAGGGTCGATCCTCAGGCCGATGCGGTGGCTCAAAGGAGACTTGCCGGCGAACAGGGCCACGGTGGCGGGCGCCGTGATCGCGAGGTAGAGATCGCCGCCGTTTTCCACGATTACTTCCTCGCTCCAAGGCGCCAGGGCCCGGCCCACCCGGGCCGCCAGGGCCCCGGCCACTGCGGCCATGGGCCCCACCCCCACCCGCTGCGCCCCGGCAATCATCTCCTGCACCACCCCGGGAGCAAAAGGATCGTCCGGCCAGGGGGTGAGGGCGGTGAGAAAGGCCGGGTGGGCGGCGATATAGGCCTCCAACCGGGCCCGCTCCTGGAGCACCACTTCCCGAACCTCCCCGGTCAAATCCCGCCCGGCCAGGACCCAAAGGTCGGTTTCCTTGATCGCCACCCGGAAGCCCACCAGGCCCCTCCGGGCCATGCGGGTGCGATAGGTGCGGGGTTCGTAGGTTAAGTCCGCCATCGGCCCAGAGAAACCTCCTCATTGTTATCTTGTATCACAAAAGCAGCCCGGTGAAAATTAGGCATTTTCTAATATCTGATTGCTTAAAGGCGCAATTTTATGGTCTGGCAGGAAGTTGGGGGATCACCCTTTTGGGTTCAGCCCAGCAGGGCAATGAGGACCACCCCGCAGCACATCAGGCCGGCGGCCGCCAGTCGCGGCAGAAAGGGGCGCTCCTTGAGCCACAGGCCCCCCAGGGTCACACTTAACAGCAGGCTCATCCGTTTCACCGCGATCAGGTAGCTGGCCGGGGCCAGTTCGATACCCACCGCCAGGGATATGCAGCTCAGGGCAAAACCGAACCCCATGACCAGCCACCAGCCGTAGCGGGGCCGGATGGCGGGGCCGAGTTGCCCCCGGCTCCGGGGAAAGCCCAGAGACATAAGCAGGATGAAAGCCAGGGGGTAGGCCACCCCGAAAAAGAAGGGGCTCGAGTAGAGGACGGCCAGCTTGAACAGGGAGGCGGTCAGGGAATA
>JBGPBR010000287.1:0-3324 GCA_041481325.1 Desulfobaccia bacterium | reverse complement strand
CGAAAACCGGGGACCCGAACCAAAAAACCGCGGACCTGGCGGCGCAAATCGCCGCCCTGCTGGACCTGACGCCAAAGAAGAGTTGAGGGGAGGGAATGTTGGGGGAGGGACTAAGGGCCCAGGCCCTTACCCCCTTCCCCCAAACCCCCACCCCCAATCCCTTGAGGGTTGAAAAAAGCCGGGGAAGTCGGAGCCTTTGGGCTCCGCCTTCCCCGGCTCCTTCTGCGGGCTGGGAGGGGGGTTTGGGGGGGAGGGCAGGGATTTTTTTGTAAGTATCCCTGGCCCTCCCCCCAACACCTCATTTTTCCAGCAGCCGGGGCAGCAGGTCCGCCCCCTGCTCCAAGAGCAGGCCGGCGGCTTGGGCCGCGGCTTCGGTGTAGGGCCGGGTTTGATTTTGGGAGCCCCGGGAGTCGTACAGGACGAAGGGCACCGGCTCCGGGGTGTGGGTGCGCACCGAAATGGGGGTGAAGTGGTCGCACAGCACCAGGACCCGGTGGTCTCCCAGGTCTTTCAGGCCCGCCATCAGCGGCCCCACCACCCTGGCGTCGAAGTCTTGGATGGCCTGGAGCTTGAGTTGCAGCTCGCCGCTGTGTCCGGCCTCGTCCGGGGCCTCCACGTGCACGAAGACCAGGTCGCGCTCTTTGAGGGCCGTTAGGGCCGCCGCCACCTTGCCGGCGTAGTTGGTGTCCAGAAAGCCGGTGGCGCCGGGCACCAGAATGGGCTCAAGCCCGGCGTACTTGCCGATGCCCCGGATAAGGTCCACCGCGGAGATCACCGCGCCGGAAAGACCGAAGCGCTCCTTCAGGGTGGGAATCTGGGGCGGCCGCCCCTGGCCCCAGAGCCAGATGGAGGTGGCGGGCTTCTTCCCGGCGGCGGCTCTCCGGCGGTTCACCGGGTGGTCCGCCAGCACCGGCCAGGAGGCCCGGACCAGGTCCCACAGGGGAGTCTCCGGCCCCGCGGCCGTCAGGTGGCCCACCTCTTTGCCGCTCCAGTCGTGGGGCGGGTAGGTGCGCCAGGCCGCGTCCCCTGCGGCCCACACCAACAGGTGCCGGTAGCTGACCCCGGGGTAAAAACGCCGCCCCTCGCCGCCCAGGGCCGCTTCCAGGGCGGCAATGAGCTCCCGGGCCTCGTCATTGCCGATGTGGCCCGCGGAGTAATCCTCCATGTAGAGACCACCCGGCTCCTGGCGCAGGGTCACCAGGTTGCAGCGGAAGGCCACCTCCCGGGGACTTAGGGCCACTCCCAGGGCCGCGGCTTCCAGGGGGGCCCGGCCGGTGTGGTAGCGGGCCGGATCGTAGCCCATGATGGCCAGGTTGGCAATGTCGCTGCCCGGCTCCATCCCCGGGGGGATGGTGCGGGCGCAGCCCAACTCCCCCCGGCCGGCCAACCGGTCCAGATTGGGGGTGGGGGCCGCCTCCAACGGGGTCTTCCCTCCCAACTCGGCCAGGGGATAATCCCCCATGCCGTCGCCTACCAGAATTACATATTTCATCGCTCGCGGTCCTGAAGTCATTAGCTGAAGTCGGGTTTCAGATCATTATTATCTTTTCCCAGGGTATTCTCCAAGTATTTTTCATACTTATACCGGTTCTGGGGGTAATGCCTCTTCAGCAGGATGGTGTCAACGCTGAGGGTACGTGATTGGGACAGGCCGAAAAAGATCCGGCCGTCCCTGGAGAAACGGTACTCCCAGAAGCAGCCCTTAAAATTTTCCAAGGGTTGGGTGTAGCGCACCACGCTCCTGGAAGGAATCCCTTCCCCTGAAACCAGCGCCTCTACGCTGCTGTTGTTCAAAACGGCAAGCGCGTCCGGCAGGGAGGGGAAGACGTCGTGGGCGTATTGGATTTCCCCGATATTTTGCAGGGCCCTCTTGGAGAAGGCCAGGTTTTTATAAACGAGATTGAGCCAGAGATATTCCTTGGCGCTGTAATGCCTGGACCGGGCCGGGAATTCCTGTTGCTCGGCCTGCCGCATCGTTTCCAGTTCTTGCTTCTCCGCCGCGACCCTGGCAATGTCTGCCTTGATGCCCCGGATGGCCTCCAGGGCCTGGTCGTGTTCTATCTGGGCTTTGCCCAGCTTGGCCTCCAGTTCCTCGTTTTTGGTGGATTCGCTCTGGAGCTTTTTCGCCAGCCGGTCCATGGCCCTTTGGGCTTTGTTGGACGTATCGACGGCTTCTTCATGTCGCTGATTGAGCAGCTGCAGTCGCAAGTCCAGGGTCCTCAGATTGGATTCGAGTACCTGGATGCGCAGGTCACGGGTTTCCAGCTCGGAGCGGTGTTGCTCTTCCAAGGCCCCCTGGAAATGGCTCTGAAATCTTGCCGTGATGGAGCAGATGGCGGCGAGGCCCACCAGCAGCAGCAGGTAGCCGATTATGGTAAAGCCCAGGAAAGATTCCCCCGGCCAGATATTCTGGAAGTAATTCTTTTCCCCGAGGCCTTCCTGCCAGGACGGCTGCTTTTTGGCGATGAGATAGAGTTTCCCGTACACCCCGGCGCCGTTCCGGGGGTTCAGGGCGGCGGCGGGATTCTCGCCGGCGGCATCGGACGCCGCCGATTTTGGCTGCCCTCCGGGCATCATATTGACGTAAGTAAATTTGTATTTGTCCAAATTCCCCAAACTGTCCAGGCGCGGGGCCCCAGACGGATCTGGATATTTAATGGCGCCCGCGGGGTCCGTATAAACCAGGGTGAATAATTCCCGGTCCAGTTTCAGGAGCTCCCGGATGGCCTCGGTTTGGCCGTGCTCCTCCAGGAAGGCCAGGGAATAGGGCAGATAGGAGTGGAGCATGTTGAATTCCCGTTGCTGCACCCGTTCAAAGCTGCTTTTCCCATAGAGCTTGCTCTGCCAATAGCCGATGGAGCAGAGCAACATAAAAATGGCGATCCAGACGCCGCTCCAAATCACCTTCGGCCGCAGAAACCTGGTGTCCATCCCTTCACTCCTTCCCCCGGTAATGACCTCGGGCTGATAAAAATCCCGGGAGACCCCTAAAGCATACCATTAAACTGCTGGATTTCGAATAGCTAATGAACTTGAGTCCTCTGGGAAAGTCTCACGGAGGATAGCCCTCCGCAACGGTCCACCAGTCCCTGAGACTTTCCCGGAGGTCTCAACTTGAGATGAAGACGGGCGGGGCTGAAGGCGGCAGAGTCACACCGGTAAAGCAGCGGGGCGCCGGCCGGCGCCCCAATTTCATCAAATCTGGGCCGAATGGAGCTGGGGGTCCTCGATGCGGTAAAACACCGCGGGGGGCGAAACCACCGAGAGCTGGTCGATCTCGCGCATGGCCTGACGGGCGTCGGCCTCCCGGGCCTCGTGGGTGAT
>JBGPBR010000286.1:0-3339 GCA_041481325.1 Desulfobaccia bacterium | reverse complement strand
GCGGCAGCTTCTATCAAAACAACCAGGGCAAGCCGCTGTTCGGGCAATTGCCCTCTGACTGCAAAGGTTATCTGTTCGTGGTCAACAAGTCGGATTCAGTTCCCGGTACCGTGATCAACAACATTAAAAAGAACTATACCAGCGGCACCCCGGTGCGCGCCATCGACTATGGCAGCCAACTCTATCCCATCAGCGAGTATCAATGGGCCTCCAACATCAAGAGCATCTTTCAGGCCTTAAAGAGCGCCTATAACGCCAAGCAAGGCACGTACGACGACAGATACAAATACCAGAACCCCTCGGGAAAGTGGCGGGTCTGGGCGCCGGTCTATAAGACCACCAACCCCCTGGCCCAACGCCTCCAGGAAGGTATGCAATATCTGGCCCGTCTGCTCCCCCTGGGAGTCACTCCGGCCCAAGCCTGCTTCACCTTCTGGACCCAGACTTATCCGGGAGGCAATGTCCCCATCTACGTCAATGGCTTTACCATGGTGGACATCACTGGCGTCACTTATGATGCAACTTGCAAGGATTGCTCCACTTATACCCCGTATTTGAATACCCTGGACTGCATGGTGAAAAATCCCCAGAGTTGCCGGAACGCCAATTCCGTCACCGTTGAGGTGCCGGTGGATAGCAATACCATAGCGCCGCCCGGGAGCCAATCCGGCGGCCCCGACAACCAGCACCTCACCCCCGGGGGGGCCGCCAATGCGGGCGCCCTGGCCACCATTCCCAAGCTGGTGAAGTAACCCGAAGAACCCGCGCCGGGGAAGCTCGGCTTCCCCGGGGCCCACTGCCCCGACAGATTTTTTGCCTGCCCCATTATGCCAGCCTGCGGCTCCCGGTTTTCTTGAAGCGAAGCGCGTAACTTCCGCCGCCGCAATTCCAATTCAAACTGAAAGAATTTTGTCTCATTTCATCGGGCCGACCTTCAGTTGCTTTTGCCACCCATCCCTGATAAAAAAGCCTGGGAATTTTTGCCAAAAGTTCCTGTTCCTGGTATGTTAGCTTATATCTTCTCGGGAACGCCGTTTTTCACTCCAGGCGGGGTCACCGATTATCCTGCCGGCATCATTACGGAGACCTAAGATGCTTATAGTGATGGACAGGGACGCCACCGCCTCCCAGATCGACGCGGTGGTTGCCAAGATTGAGACCCTGGGCTTCGTGGCCCAGCCCATGCCCGGCGGCGAACGGGTGGCCATCGCCATCCTGCGCAATCCCGGTCCGGTGGACCCAGCCTTGTTTGTGGACATGCCGGGAGTGATCCAGGCCATCCCCGTGTCCCGGCCCTATAAGCTGGTGAGCCGGGAGATGAATCGGCAGGACACCATCATCCGGCTGCCGGGCCTGGACCTGGGCCGGGGGCATTTTGTGGTGATGGCCGGCCCCTGCGCGGTGGAGACGGAGGCCCAGGCCCTAACCATTGCGGAGAAAGTCAAGGCGGCCGGAGCCCGGATTTTCCGGGGCGGCGCCTATAAGCCGCGCACCTCGCCGTACAGCTACCAGGGATTAGGAAAAAAGGGGTTGGAGATCCTCAAGAAGGTACGGCAGGAGACCGGACTGCTGATCGTCACCGAGGCCATGGACCAGGATTCCCTCAAGCTGGTGGCGGACTGCGCCGACATCATCCAGATCGGGGCCCGCAATATGCAGAATTTCTCGCTGCTGCGCTGCGCCGGTCGCACCGGCAAGCCCATCCTCTTAAAGCGCGGCATGTACGCCACCCTGGAGGAGTGGCTCATGGCCGCGGAATACATCATGGCGGAAGGCGACCCCCAGGTGATCCTGTGCGAACGGGGGGTCAGGGGCATCGGTGAGCACGCCCGCAACCTCCTGGACCTGGCCACCATCCCGGCGGTGCGGCGGGAGTCGCATCTCCCCATTATCGTGGACCCCAGCCACGCCGCGGGCCGCCGGGACCTGGTCCCCCCCCTGGCCCGGGCCGCGGTGGCCGCGGGCTGCGACGGGCTGATCATCGAAGTGCACCACGACCCGGAAAGGGCCATGTCCGACGGGGCCCAGTCCCTTTACCCCGACCAGTTCGCGGCGTTGATGCAGGAGTTGGCCAGTCTTAAGCCCGGAGGCTGGAATTGAGGGAAATCCCCCTCCCCCTGCCGGGCCGCGACCAAAGCTACAAAATTTGCCTGGAGCCTGGCCTGCGCCTACGCCTGGGAAGTCTCCTCGCCCCCCTGAAACTGCCCCCGCGCCTGTTTGTGGTCTCGGACCGCAGGGTGGCCCGGCTGCACGCCGCCCCGGTTCTGGCGGTTTTGGCGGCCGCCGGCTACACTCCGGAGTTGCTTACCGTACCGCCCGGGGAACGCTCCAAGAGTTGGGGCCAGGTGCAGCGACTGGCCCGGGAGCTGCTGGCCCGGGGGGCCCACCGGCAGAGCGCCCTGGTCGCCCTGGGGGGCGGGGTGGTGGGGGACCTGGCCGGCTTTCTCGCCTCCGTTTTCATGCGGGGGCTGGACTTCATTCAGGTGCCCACCACGCTCCTGGCCATGGTGGACGCGGCCATCGGCGGCAAAACCGCCATCAACCTGCCCCAGGGGAAAAACCTCCTGGGCACCTTTCACCAGCCCCGGCTGGTGGTCGTGGACCCCCAGTTCCTGCGCACCCTGTCCGGGGCCGAACGGCTGAACGGCCTGGCCGAAGTCGTCAAGGCCGGCTTCATCCGGGACCCGGACCTGCTGCACCGCCTGGCGGGGGGGGCGAGGGGGCGGGCCCGGCTCTTTGGCGATGAGGCGGAACTGACGGAGATCATTCACCGGGCCGCGGCCATCAAGGCCGTGGTGGTGGCCGCGGACGAGCGGGAAGGGGACCTGCGCCGCATCCTTAACTTCGGCCACACCCTGGGCCACGGCCTGGAACAGGCCTCGAACTTTCGCCTGCCCCACGGCCGGGCGGTGGCCGCCGGCATGGCGGCGGCGCTCAGGCTTTCCGAAGAACTGGCAGGCCTCCCTCCCGGGGAGGCCCAATGGGGCCGGGAACTCATCCGGGAACTCGGGTTCGCCCGGAACCTCCCGGACCTGGACCCCGAGGCGGTGCTGGCGGCCCTGAGCCTGGACAAGAAGCGCCGGGAGAGCGGCGTCCCCTTCGTATTGCTGCGCCGCCTGGGAGAGCCGGTGATTCGGGAAAACGTCCCCCTGCCCCTGGTGGCCGCGGCGCTGGGGGAGGTTATGGGTGGAGGAGGATAAGAATTTTTGGGGGAGGAGATAAGGATTGTTGGGGGAGGGGGCTAAGGGCTTTTTCGTAAGTGGCCCTTACCCCCTCCCCCAAGCCCCCACCCCCAATCCCATAAGTGGGGTAGCCGGCAAGCCGAGGCCGGCGGCCTCG
>JBGPBR010000285.1:0-3342 GCA_041481325.1 Desulfobaccia bacterium | reverse complement strand
CCGACGAAGAGCAGCCCTGCCCCGGCTTCTACGCGCCGGTGGACAAGGAAGGGGCCAACATCATCGTTACCGTCAACTCCAAAGAGCCCTTCGGCGAACCGGACGACATGAAGTTCTGGTGGCGCATTTTTTACGCGGCCAAGGAAGACTGGACGGTGTCGTCCACCAACTGGGAAGGCGTCAACTGGGGCCTGTTCTCCGGCGACGACCCGGCCTGGAAGGAGCAGGTGGGCCGGGTTATCGAGAACGCCCGTGACTTAAGGCCAAAACCATCTTGTACCCCGAATGAGGGCACGCCTACTATGCAACCCGGGTCGGGTTCAAAAATTGGTTTCCGGAAGTTTTCGACGAATTCAAGGTAGTCAGCGTCATGGACCTGCTGGAGGAGTACATCACCTCCGGCCGGATCAAGGTAAATACCCATAAGTATCATGAAGCCTACACGGTGCATGATCCCTGCAACTACGTGCGCAAGTCGAATATGATCTTTAAAGATAACAACGCTGCGAAGACCCGCTGGATTTCCCAGCAGTGCATCGACCCCGGCCTTTTCCGGGAGATGTGCGACGATCCGTTGAACAACCTGTGCTGCGGCGCCGGCGGCGGCGCCTGGGCCATGCCCTACGACGCCGAGCGCCTGGCTTACGGCAAGATGAAGGCCGACCAGATCAAGGCCACCGGCGCCGAGATCGTGGTGGCCCCGTGCCACAACTGCCGGGACCAGATCATGAAGGGTCTGGCCGGCGAGGTCAAGAAGGGCAAGATGGACATGGGCAACTACGAAGAGACCCTGTATCTCTGGGAGATGGTGGCCAATATCCTGGACTACGAGCCCTGGAGCGAGGCCGAGATCGAGGCGGCCCACGCCCTTCGTGACGCCCAGTTCGAGCGTGACGGCGTCGAGTTGGAGGAAGAAGAATAAAGCTTAGTCCAGCTAAGTTAGAAATCGTGACAAACTGGGCCCGGCAGACTTAAGTTTGCCGGGTCTGTTTTTTGATGGCCAGGAACGAAAATCTTCTTTAATGGTAGCGCCGGCATCCTGGGGCGCTTGTCGAACCGCCCTTGGACTCGCGCTCTCATTAATCCTGGAGCAATAACATCCTAGCTCCCACGCCAGCCCTGCCCGGAGCGTAAAGCTCAGCGCTGGCGAAGTCAGTGCCATCATACCCTCCAGCCGCCAACACCCGGCCATCAGGGAGCCGGGTGGCCGTGTGGGAATAACGTGCAATATTGAGGGAACCGGTGGTTTGCCAGGATCCGCCTCCTTGGGGGACAAAGAGCTCGGCGCCTTGCAAGTAGTGGGAACCGTCGTACCCTCCGGCCACCAGCACCTGACCGTTGGACAGCAGGTTGGCAGTGTGATACTGGCGGGCGTTATGGAGGAAGGCGGTTGGAGCCCAGCCGCTCCCGTTATATATCTCGGCGCTGTCCAGGGGGCCATTGTCACGCCCCCCCGCCACCAAGACCCGGCCGTCGGACAGCAGGGTGGCGGTGTGCCAATAGCGGGCGGTGAGTTGGCCGGCTGAAGCCCAGTCGCTACCGTTATAAATCTCGGCGCTGGCTTCGGCCGCATAATTGTTGTTCAGGCCCCCCGCCACCAGCACCTGGCCGTTGAGTAGCAAGGTGGCCGTGTGGGATTGGCGAGCCACGGCCAGGGAACCACCATCCTGCCAGGTTGGGGTTGGGAGGTTAGGGTCGTAGATCTCGGAGCTGTCCAGGTAATGGGGGTTGCTGTTCATATTTGCTCCTCCCACTACCAACACCCTACCATCTGGCAGCAGGGTGGCCGTGTGATCGGTGCGGGCGGTCAGGAGGGATGCGATCTGGCTCCAGCCCGTGTCCTGGTTGTAGAGGTAGCAGCCGGACTGCTCGCCAGTGTTATTTACGCCCCCAGCTACCAAGACCTTGCCGCTGGCCAGGAGGGTGGCGGTGTGGCTGGCTATCGGGTGCTCTCCGAGAGAGCTGGTATAAACCCAGGCCTTCGTATTTGGGTCATAGAGTTCGGCGCTGGCCAGGTAGCTGCCGATGCCGCTGCTGTCACGCCCTCCTACCACCAGGATTTTACCGTTGGGCAGCAGGGTGGCCGTGTGCTGTCTGCGGCCGGTGTGGAGGGAACCAGTGGTGATCCAGGGATTGGCGGCCAGGGCCGTCTGGGGCAGCACCAACCCCAAGGCCAAGACCAGGAAAACAAAAAAGCCCGCAGCGCTGTGGGCTTTTCTTAGATTATTGGGCCGACTCGTTAACCTAAACATGGATTTTTCTCCCGGTTGGCGGTTTGACGTCCCAGGCCCATAATTATGATTGAAAGCATTATAATCACAATTAAAATTTTTTAGCAAATTTTACCCCACCTTTTGGTTTCTCGGCGGTAATTCATTAATTGCATTTTTCGCCCGGCGACTTACATTCTTACCAAGGAGGACCGGCCCATGAAGAAATCCCTCGGCCCCAGGACCCTGGCCTTTCCCACCCCGGTATGGGTGGTGGGGACCTATGACGCGCATGATAAGGCCAATGCCATGACCGCGGCCTGGGGTTCCATCTGCTGTTCCAAGCCGCCCTGCATAGCGGTATCGCTTAGGAAGGCCACCTATACTTACGGCAATATCGTGGCCCGGGGCGCCTTCACCATAAGCGTGCCTTCGGAGGGGTATGTCAAAGAGGCCGATTATTTCGGCATTGCCTCGGGAAGGGACGTCAACAAGTTCGCCCAGGCCCGGCTCACCCCGGTGGCCAGCACCGTGGTGGACGCTCCTTACGTGGGGGAATTCCCCCTGGTGCTGGAGTGCAAACTCCTGCACACCATCGAGATCGGCCTGCATACCCAGTTCATCGGGGAGATTCTGGACGTCAAGGCCGAAGAGGCCGTACTGGGTGAGAAGGGCTTTCCTGACATCGAAAAGGTGCGGCCTATTATCTTCGGTCCGGAGGTCCGCACTTACCATGGGATCGGCAAGTTCCTGGGGCAGGCCTTCGCCATCGGCAAGGACGTGTAGATTATCTTTCTGTTTTCTGTTTTTTGTTAAAAGCCGTATATCAATAAGATAATTCATGAGAACCAGAAACCGGTAGAAAAGGGGCACGCCATGAGCAAGGTCAATCTCGGTGCCAACGCCTACATCTACCCCATGCCGGTGACCCTGGTGGGGGCGACCGTGGCGGGGCGGGCCAACTTTATGGCGGTGGGCTGGGTGATGCGGGTCAATTGGCAGCCGCCGCTCTTGGCGGTGGCCCTCAACAAGGCACACTTCACACCCCAGGGCATCCGGGAGCACAGCACCTTCAGCGTCAACTTTCCCGGCGCCGACTTGATGGAAAAGGCGGACTACTGCGGTCTGGTCT
>JBGPBR010000284.1:0-3347 GCA_041481325.1 Desulfobaccia bacterium | reverse complement strand
CGTGACTAAATATTTCCAAAAAGAGTTTTCTGTCATTAATAATAATTCAGTCCAATCGTCTAAAATGAAAAAGAGATGGGTCCTCCAAAAAAATATCACCGGTATGGCCAGCAGAAAGAAAAATGCCGCGCAAACATGCATCTTATTAATATTGATAGAGTTTTGTATATATTGTTCTTTTTTTCGCAACCATGATTTATTCATTGATTTCCCAGGCCTCAGCGACAATGGCACCGATATCAGATGGCTGTTTTCCATCTCCTAGTTGAATTTCGATGTCTTGGCAAAGGTTCTCCTCTGGTTTTGGCATCGCTGCAGCATCAATTGCAGTAACAGTTGACGCTCTCCGCGACTCTGCAGTTTGGCCCGGGTCCGGGCCAGGGCCTGGCTCAGGCCTTGTCTGGTGGGCATGGAGCTCCCTGGAAGATCCGGGAATCCCCGTTCTCCGGCTTTTTTAAGGGCCTCCAACCTAGCCCTATCTTCCTCCAGGTACATCTGCGTAACGAACAGTCGGCCCACGTAGGTGCGGACCTGCCGTTCCCAAAATTTTTCGGGAAAGAGCCATATACCTGCTTCGGGGGTCTGGAGCAATCCCCACCCCAAGACCAGGAACAGGCTCCCGGCCAGGACCCCTTTCGCCAGCATGGCGGCCTTAGGAAGCTGGAACATTTGGCGCGCCTTTGGACTTTTGGCGGTAAATGACCAGCGGGATATAAGGGGGAGCCGGGGGAAGGAAGCGGTGCCAATACGGATCGCTCCGATTGCCAAAGGTCTCATCGGCATGAGGCAGGATTACCGGCTCATACTCTTCGCCCAGCGGCACTTGGTTGAGGATGTAATCATCTGTTTTTGACAAAGTGTTCTCGCGAAACCGCCTGGATATATGGCGTTTCACCACCCACCTGGGCAGATTCCCCGGCGGGGGCACCCGTCCCTGGAGGCCTCCCAGCACCTGGTACGAAGTATAAAATTGCAGCGGCAGATCCCCATACGAAATCAGGATGGTGTCCCCGGGGACCGCATGAGCTTGAAAAAACCGGATGAGGTTTTTATTGACGTCGGGATATGGATGGATCAGTTCGTTCACATAGAGCTTTAAGGGCAGGTTGGGGTAAGTGAGCATATGGACATCATTGTGCCACGGCCGGTTGATGATCCCCAGCCAGTCCATGGGCAGCAGGTGGAGAAAGTTGGTGAATAGCAGCAGCATGGCCAGCAGAACCCCGGATAATTTATGATAATGCCATACTTTGAGGATGACCCAGCCCAGCAAAATGGCGACCAGCGGGTAAAGGTGGACTAGATAGCGGAAAAAGTACTGAGGGACCAGGGCCATGATGAGGATATTTATAAGGATAATAAAAGCCAGAAAGATGACAAATCTTTCTTTGGGGTCTTCCGGAAATCCTGAGTGTTTCAAGAAAATGAGGCGCCAGTGCCACAGAAGTCCTAGGGCCACCGGCAGCGGGATCATGAACTGCAGGAGGTCGGCAAAGTAATGCTCCAGGTTCATGAATATTTTAGTGAAGTCCAGCATGCCGGTTTGCTTCTGAAGGCGGAACAGGGCCAGGCCGGGAATTATGGCCAGGATGGTCAATAAAGCCAACTTCAAGGTTCGGGACGGGGGCAGCCCCCGACGGTAGACGAGGACCGCGGATAAGAGCAGGGCGCTGGTGTAACTGAGAAAGAGCAGGTAATTGGTATAAAATAAAAAGGATAGGGAACCTACCAGCAGCGCGGCCGGGGTAAAGCGGGACTGCCAGTTCAGCCGGAAAGCATAAAGGCTGACGCAGACCAGGAAAGCTCCCAGACTATAATAACGACATTGCCGGGAGAACAGGAGAAAAGGCACGGATAAGGTGAGCAGCGCCGCGGCCAACATTGCCCAGGCCGGGTCTTGAAAGCGGCGTTTGACGAACAGATAAACCAGCCACACCGAGGCCAACCCCGCCAGGGCGAAGGGAAAGCGCCCGGCTTCCGTGGTCAGGCCGCCAACCTTAAAGGCGGCGGCGGCCAGGTAGATCTGCAACCAGGGGGACCAACGCCAGAGGTAGTCGACATTGAATTCCAGGCCTTCTTCCTGGGAGATGAGGTTGACGCCGTCAAATGCTTTGGGAACCCCGAATTTGATGACGTTTTTTGCCAGGCACGCGGTCTCTGCCTCATCCTGCCAGAAAGGACGGTGATCCAGCCGAAAGAAAAAAAGGCACACCGCAACCAGCAGGAGCACTAAACCGATAGCTTGGTAAGGCAGGGAGAGACGTTTCATGGACTACAATCATGTATGAGGGATAAATGTCCCGGCGCTTAGGCCGGGCTCATCCAGGATAGCTTCCCTGGAAGGAGTTGCTTTTTAACCGAAACTTTTATATGCAATAGTGGCAATGGCAAGCCTTCGGTAAACACCCCTAAGCGGTGCCAAAGGTGCTTTAAAGACGACTTGAAATATAGCAAATAAATAAGGAGGGGGAAAGAGTTTGCTGGCCGGAAAAAAAGTCCTGGTGGTCCTGCCCGCCTACAACGCGGCCCGAACCCTGGAACGCACCTATCATGACATCCCCTTTGACGTGGTGGACGATGTCTTGCTGGTGGACGACGCCTCTCAGGACGAAACCATTGCAGAGGCCCGGCGTCTGGGCATTCGTTGCTTCGTGCACGAACGTAACTGGGGCTACGGCCGCAACCAGAAGACCTGCTACGCCGAGGCCCTGAGGTCGGGGGCCGACATCGTCGTCATGGTGCATCCCGACTACCAGTATTCCCCCAAGATCATCCCGGCCCTGGCCGGCCTGGTGGCCAGCGGCGAATACGAGGCGGCCATCGGCTCCCGCATCCTGGGGGGCAGGGCCCGGCAGGGCGGCATGCCCTTCTACAAATACCTGTTCAACCGCCTGCTCACCCTGTTCCAGAACTTCATGCTGGGGGCCAAGCTTTCCGAATACCACACCGGCTTCCGGGCCTTTTCCCGCCGGGTCCTGGAGGGCCTGCCGCTGCTGGAGAATTCCGACGACTTCGTCTTTGACAACGAAATACTGGCCCAGGTCATTTTTTTCGACTTCCCCATCGGGGAGGTCTCCTGTCCCACCCGCTATTTTCCGGAGGCCTCGTCCATCAATTTCCCGCGGAGCGTGAAGTACGGCCTGGGGGTCCTGGCCACTTCGGCGAAGTTCGGGTTGCAGAAACTGGGGTGGGCCCGGTTCCCCATCTTTTCCCCATCGGGGCGCCGCCTCCGGCCCGGCGACTATTACTCCCAGCCGGAGAGGGCGCCGGCAGGCACGGCCGAGAAGTAATACCAAGTTGCGCTCATAGAAGTAAGAAAAGCTGTTGTAGGGGCGCACCTGCGGGTG
>JBGPBR010000283.1:0-3347 GCA_041481325.1 Desulfobaccia bacterium | reverse complement strand
GTCGCGCCGGAGTGGGGCGACTTCCAGGCGCCGTTGGCCTTGACCTGGAAATCGGCTAACTTAAGATGCCGCGTCTGCCCGGCGGGGTCCACCAGGGTGCCGGAGGAAGCCGGGTCCAGGCTGCCGTCCTTATGGCGCAAAAGATAAAGCATTACTTCCCGGCCGTCGTCCAGTTGCAGGGCGAACCAGTCCCAGCCCACCAGGCCCGGGGCCATGGAACCGGTGAAAAATTCGTGGTCCATCCAGCTAAGCCCGGTTACCTCAAGGCTGCGGCCATTTAGGGTCAGTTGTCCTTTGGTATCCAGGCGAGTGAGAGAATAATAGTAGCTGGCGGCGTCAAAGCCGGCGGCCTTGCGGCTGAAGCCACCTTGCCCGTGCAGGGCCGGGGGCTTGGTGGGGGTAAGGGCCAGGTCCAGCCCCAGGCCCTCATGCCGGGCTCGGAGATGAAAGACCTCCCTCACCTGGTCCGCCTGCCAGTCGTCGATCCAAACCTTGAGGCGTCCCATTCCCGCCCCGGACAGCCCCAGGGCCCCGCGGCCCACCTTTTCCCGGAACTGGAAGCCCCCCCGGGCCGGGTCGGAGACGGCCAGGTGGGCGAAATAAATAGTGTGCAGGGACCAGGCCGAGCGGGCCTGGGGGTCGGGTTGCCGCAGGGCCGCCCGGAAGAAGGTGAGTTGGTAGCCGAAGGCCTCGCCTTCGTGGTTTTTCAGGTGCCCCACCCAATACCACCACTCGGTCTTGAACTGCGGGTGGGCTCCGTGGTCGGCGGGAAACTGCCAGGTGCGTCCCGGCGTCGGCTTTTGGAAGGCCTCATCGCCTCCGGCCCCGGCCCCGATGGGAAGGAAGGCGGCGATTAAGCAAAAACACCGGATGATTAAGGCCATTTGGGAACCGGGCAACCCTGGCTAATAATAGCTTCGTTGTCTCTGGGCTATGTCGAAGTAATTCCTGGTGGCCGCGGCCATGATTCCCCGGGGGTCGCTCAGGAACATGGCCCGAGCCGCGTCATCTTTGAAGACATAAAGCTTGCCATCAAAAACGGCAAAACTTTCCGGATTAATGTCCTCCAGCCGCCCCTGGGCCAGGGAGGTGGCGCAATAGCCGCCGAACTGCGGCTGATAACCCGGGGCATTCTTTAAAAAGGTATACCGGCTGGCCCGGGAAGCAAAGTAGTAGGTGGCGCTGCCAACCCTTTCCAATATCCCTCGGTTGCCCTTAACCGCCCGCTGCCGGGTGAAATAGGCCACGGGGTCGTAGCCGTGCAGGGCCACGGTATTGTCCAGATTGAGCAGGGACATCCCCGAGCCGCCGGAGGTCGTGGGCGGCTGCGCCAGGGCGGCGGCAGTGAGGAAAACCAGAGCCAGTGCGAGACCGGTTCCTATCCGAAGCTTGTGCATGACCTTCCCTCCTTTTACCTATAATATGTCGCGGCTGGTAAATGGCAAGATCGGCTTGGCAATCGAAAAAGACGCTGACAAGAAAAGAATCAGGAGCTTCTGTCTCCTACCATTCCTTGAAGATTAATCGCCGAGCAGAAGCTGTATGTAAGGAGCGGAATTGCTATATATCTTGATCGTCCCGGCGGCGTTGCTGGACCGTAAGCTGCCAGCGCCGGTGACGCTCTCCGCCGCGGTAAAGACTCCGGGTCTCCGATAGAAATGCAAGTCAGAGCGTTGGGTACTCGTGGCCTTATCGCCAAAAGCGTAACTCCAGCCGATCCCGGCAATGGACATGTCAGTGAACCAAACCCGCAAGCCCACGCTACCGGAAGTGGGCTGCGCCACGAACCAGGCCAGGACCCTGGTGAGATTACCTTGGGACCATTGCCGGCTTGCCGGGTCGTAGCCCAAGGTGCCGGTGCCCCAGGATACCGTGGCATTTTGCACCGATATGATAGGCGTGTCCACAAAGGGACCGGCGCTGCCTTCATCCCACTGCCCCGCCTGGGGATTATAGATACGCGCCCGGACGTATTTGGAAATGATATTCTGCTCTACCCAGGCCACCACTCCGTCCTGAGTTATTACATCATTAATAAAAGCTAAGGGATAGGTAGTGTCCTGCGTTACCCAAGCTCCCTGGGCTGGGTCGTAGGTCGTAGAGCCGACGCTATACGGCCCGCTCCTCAGCCAGGCCACCACGCCGCCTTGATTGCGCAGCCGTACAACAGCGCCAAAGGTACTGTCAGCGGTGGGCATCCAGGTATAGCGCTTCGGGTCAAAAACCCGGCAATTTACCGTACCTCCGTCGAGCCAGGCAACGATGCCGTTCTGAATGGTGAGCTGCACCGGGTTGGCGGCTGATTCAGTATACTGAATAAACCTTTGGGTAAACGGGTCAAGGACTTCATAGCCGACCTGGGTGAAGCCGCCCGAGGTTGAGATAGCGGCAAAAACATCTTGCAGGATAGGCCAGAAGGCCGCGGCGGCGGAAGTCCAGACCAGGAGCGCCGCCAAAGTGGCCAGTGACAGGAACCATGATACCCCTTTTCTCACTGGTTTTCCCTCCTTCGAGGTTCTAAAGCTCCGGTCCTCTGTCCATAACCAATTGGCTTGTCTTATGCTTTTCTTGGCCACGGTCTGGCCTCTGGGCCCGACCCCTATATGCGAATAATATAATACTTAATTTATATATAAGGTAGGGGTAGTCTTAAAAATTATCGGAGGGATGGCATTGGCACTTGCTGGAGACTAATCCCCTAAGGATTTATCGAGGATCCATCCTGCTGATGGCTAATCCCAGCTCCTTCCTTCATAGATATTGGCCAGGACCAGGGATACGCCCAGCCGGGCTGGGATGATAATGCGGCGGTAGGGCTCGCCTTCGAAGGCGTCTAACTCCGGGAACTTCTCCGGCAGGCCTGGGGAGGTGATAATCCAGGCCTCATGCTCCGGGCCTTTCTCATCGTATTGAAAGGCCATGAAGCCCCAATACTCCCTCATATACCCCCGGATAACGCAGCGCTCCCAGATCCCCGGCAAGTCCGCCAGCAGATAGTGATACATCCCTCCGGGCACCAGGGTGCCGTAAACGATGAGGCGCTGGTTGGAATTATCATTAATGGAATGGGGCATTTGGGGGCCATTACCGGTAGGGCGGCAGTCCCCGGCCGCCGTTTGCTGGCGGGCACGGAGGCCCGCCCCCATATTCATCAGACGTTGAGGTGATAGGGGCGGGCTGATGTGACCCGCCCCCCGTGTGGGTTGACCTGCTACTTATTGCTGGGTTTGTCTTTTTTGTCGGCCTTCTCTTTGTTTTTTTTAGCCTTTTTGGCTTCCTTCTTACCTTTATCCTTCTTGCCTTTGTCTCCCACAGCTTTATCCTCCGTTTTTTCGATTTTTTCTTCT
>JBGPBR010000282.1:0-3348 GCA_041481325.1 Desulfobaccia bacterium | reverse complement strand
TCCCTTCTTTGGGGGCTTCCAGTTCTTCCTTGCCGGAAACGCCTTTAATAGACCATTCCAAGCCGTCCGGGTGGGTGGAGGCGAACCAGGATAACATGCCTCCGGCCACCACGGCGAACAGCGCCAGCCCGATTAACAGCGGCTTATGGGAATGCGCCTGCGCCGCTGCGGAGGTTTTTACCATGGTCAGGGTTTCCGGATGCACCTTCCAGACATAGCTCACCACCGCGGCGGTAACAAGCCCCTCCACGATGCCTATACCCAGGTGTATGGGCAGCATCAAGAGAACGAAGGTTGAAAAGGGTAACTCCGAAATGCCTGAGAATAGCGTCTCCAGCACCACCCCGAAAGCTCCCATTTGCAGGCTTAGGATGGCAGCGGCCATGGCTCCCAACAGAATGCGACCTTGGGTCGGCTGTTCTCCGACAATCTTCTTATAAATAAAAGGGTAAGCGATGAAACAGGGGAAGAAACCAAGATTAAAAATGTTACATCCCAGGGCCAGTAGTCCGCCGTCAGCAAAAAATAAGGCCTGGATGGTGAGGACCGAGGCCATGACAAGAAAGGCGGCATAGGGGCCCAGCAAGATGGCCAGGATCATCCCTCCCCCCAGGTGACCGCTGGAGCCGGTGGCCGGAATGGTGAAGTTGAGCATCTGGGCTGCAAAGATAAACGCTCCCAGGACTCCCATCAGTGGGACGATGTGTTCATCCAGGTTGTTCTTGAGTTTCTTGGCGCTGTAAACGGTGAGACTCGCAGTGGCCGCCCATACGGCGCCTCCCACGGCCGGGGAAATTAAGGCGTCGGCCATGTGCATGATTAATCCTCCTTAATGGATCGAGGGCATGGTAATCCTCAGGCTAAAATAGGTCATTAGTATTTGCGAGGCATACGCGATGGAACCAAGTTGATAATCAGCGCTTGCGCCAAGCTTCCCAGTTGGGGCGCCCCTGGGAATCCCGCAAGTGGAGGACGTGATCGCTTTTGATGAGTTCGTAGGCGATCACCCGCAACCTCCCGTCCTTCTCGGTCTCGCACATCCCCTTGACCTGCACTTCGTCTCCGGGGTTGATCTCGAACTCCTGGCGCTCCAGGTACCAGACCGGGCCCAGGTGGACATGCACCCGCCCCCGGGTCTTGGTGTCCACCACCAATGCCATACCCGGATACATACTGTCTCCTAAACTCTCAGTGAGCACCTGCACCACTTTGCCGATTTCGTCAAAGGGCTTGCAGGTTTTCGCCACCGGGCATAAATAAGGAGTATAAGGGCAAGGCCGGAAGCCCTGGCCGCGGCCCTGGCTTAATGCCGGAACAGCCGTGCCCCAGACCATAAGGCAGAGCACCGCCAACCCAAGGGTAAGGAAATAATCGCGTTTCATAGAGATTCCTCCTTTTCGCTGGTTCAAAATGCGTAAACCATGGATAACATGGGGGTGATATTGGCATCGGCGTTTTTCCCCACCAGACCGATATTCACCCCCAAGGCCAGCGAGAATTTGTCGGTGGCCATATACTCGATTCCCGGCAATACAGAGAGCAACGCCCCTGGCGGTACATTGGCCTTATGGCCGAACAACCGGCCCCCATCCCAGATGCTGGTAAGCTCCACCAGGGCTATCCACTTTTTCGTGATGGGGTACTCCGCGGCCAGATTCACCGTCACGAAGTCCCGGGGATAGATGCGCATCCGGGTGGATACGGAATCGCCTTCCACCAGGTCGCCGTTTTCACCCCGAACCAGAGGGCTGCGGTCTTCCCTGGCGTTGTAGGCAGTGCCCATAGTGTAATAGAGGTTAGCATAAAAGATAAAAGGTTTTAAATACTTGGACAGGTTGAAGCCCGTGGTGAAGTTATACGAGCCGGCTCCCAACTGGTCCATCTCCAGCCGGCCGGGATTCAGATGTTGAAAGTGACCGCTGGGGAAGGTTGGGGCAAAGATGGCGCTTACTGTAGGGGCGACGGGGCCTTCTTCCACCAGGCGATACTTGAAGGTTAGATTAATGTCGCCCAACCCACCAAAATTGGCGGCGCGTTCCCCGTTCGGCCCGGGCTCAGTGACATTGCCGGCCCAGTTGTGGATATAGGGGATGACCGTATAGACCTCAAGGTTATTCAAGAGTCCGTAAGTAAACTTCACGCTCATGCCCAAGGACTTGAAATCTCCTCCCGCCGAGATCCGCCGCCAGCTGGGACTGAAAGTATTGGTGACAAAGCTCAGTCCCCAGGTAGGCTGGATAGCAAATTTACCCTTCTCGATGGGAATGGCGGTATCGGTGATGATGGGCCCGAAGGTGGCGGGGCACTCATCCTCTTTGGCCTCCTCCTTTTTCCCTTCTTCCTTCCCCTCCGGCTGGAATCCTTCTCCCCGCCCACCAACCTCTTCGGCGGCGATTACAGGATTAATCCACCCTGTGGCCGGATATACCAGACAGAGCGAGAGCAAGAACAACCAGACTCGCATGGATCTCATTTCAGCTTCTCCTATCTCGCCTCAAAATGCCGTTATACATCGATTATCCTGCTGTCCTTAGGCTGTTTAAGGAAGAAGTGCTCGCGAGCTCACTTTTCCTTGTTGGACAACTTCCCTTTCTGGCAAGTCCGCAGGGGACCAAATAAAAAGCCACGAAAACCTGGCGCCTGCCGGCGCCCAAGCCTTCGTGGCTCTTTCGCTCAAATTTTTTAGGTTCAAAGTTTCCGGGGTTCATCCCCGGACTTTCATCAACTTTATTCCAAGGGTAAGAAAATGTCAATTTTTCTCTCGGATAAATCGGGTACCGAAGCGATTCTTGGTCCATTTATCTCACCCGGGTTTCTCTTGACATCAGCAGAAGCCGAGTTACAATATATTGAAAATATAGTGGAAAGGAGGAAACCGCATGTGTTGCCACAGCAAAGACAAGCATGAGCACGAGCACGCCCATGGGGCCGAGTCTCATGTGCACGATGGCCATGAGCACTGCCACGAGGCCACCGCCCATACCCACGAGCACACCCACGGCGACGGCCACCACGCCCACGAACACAAGTGCTGCCATTAAGGGAAAGCCACGTTTCTGCTAAAAAATAAAGCCACGAAGGCCGTATCTGGTCTGAAGACCGGGTAAGCGTTCGTGGCTTTCCCTCCTTTTTCCCCTTTCCCTAGCCGCTAAGTCGAACCAAAGGGTGAATAGGCCGCAAGCAGTTTTGATCCCTTTGCGCTACTAAGAGTTTGATGTCCCCATAACCCTTGGTAAATAGGTAGTGCCAGGCATCATCTACTTCTGGAAATCCTTGGTGGGAACCTACCAGTTCCACCCGATCCGCGGGAAACCCTATTTCCTGGCAATGAACTGCAAGATCAAAGCC
>JBGPBR010000281.1:0-3382 GCA_041481325.1 Desulfobaccia bacterium | reverse complement strand
TCGCCCCTCCGGCCTTCGAGCTGGACCTGGACCTCAAGGCCGGGCTCAACCTTCATGACCTGGGCGCCCCCGGGCAGAAAATCGACCTTCGGGAAGCGGACCTGGGGGTCACCACCCCCCAGGGGCGGGCCGAGTTCAACGCCAGCTTCAGCTACACCCAGGGCCTGGCCCGCATCGAGCGCCTGGGCCTCACCCTGGCGGGCCGGCGGGTCCTGTCCCTGGATGGCGAAATCTGCGACCCCCTTAAGGACATGAGCTGCAAGCTGGCGGGGCAACTGGGCCCCCTGCCGGGAGAAAAAATCCGGGAGCTTTGGCCCCGGTGGCCGGCCCCCTGGGACCTGAACGGCAAGTTCAGCTTCAACAGCACCGCCAAGGGCATGGAACTAACCGCGGCGGGGGGGGTGGGGGAGGCCAGGTTCGACCTCAAGGGCCGGCTCCACGGCGGGGTCAAGCCCGCGACCTTCGAGCTGGACCTGGACCTCAAGGGCCTGGCTGCGGCCCAGCTCCAGGAGATCGAGGGACTGGACGGCAAGAAGATGGAAGGATTGAGCCCGGTCAATGCCGGGCTGCGTCTCAGCGGCCAGGGGCTCCCCTGGGACCCGGAGCGGCTCAAGGCCGAACTTCGCCTGGAGCCGTTTCAGTACCGGGAGGTCAAGGTCAAGACCTGCGAGTTGACCCTCAGCGGGGACGCCGGCCGCCAGGAGCTGCAGGCCCTGGCGGCGGGTAATTTCGGCAGCCTCACCCTGGAGGCCCGGGGCCGTCTCCTGCCGGTGGGCCAGGGCGGCCCGGGCGCCACCGGGGACCTGACCCTGAAGATGGCGGAGTTCCAGCCGGCCCTGTTGGGCGTGGCCAAGTCCCAGGGGACCGTCCTTACCGGCGCTTTTTCCGGCAAGTTCAGCCTGCCGCCCGGCTACTCGCCGGCCCAGGCCACCCTGGCGGGCACGTTGGAGGCCCGGGGCCGCCTGGCCGGGGAGCCCCTGGAGGGACTGCGGAGCCGGTTGGCGCTGGAAGCGAGGAAGCTGCGCCTCTCCGAGGCCAGCCTCCGCCTGGGGTCCCTGACGGCCGGCCTGCGGGGCGATCTCACCCCCCGGGGGCCGGACCTGAGGTTTACCGCTACGGTGGCGGGCTCCCGGGGACTGCCGGTGGCCAGCCCGGTGGGCTTTACTCAGCTCCAGGCCGAAGGCGCGGCGACCGGGAGCTGGCAGGAGCCCCGGCTGAGCCTCACGGGCCGGGGAAGCCGGCTCGCCTTTCAGGGCGCCGGCCTGGAGACGGCCACGTTCAGCGCCGACCTGAACGGCTGGCCGCCCCAACGGGGTCAGGTCCGGCTGCAAGGGAGCCGGTTGCAAACCGCGGCGGGGGCCTTCGCCAAGGTCGACCTGGAAGCCCGGGGTGACGCCGGCCGCTGGGTTTTTGAGATGAGCGCGGCCGGCGCCAACCATCCCCGGTTCAGGCTGGCCGGCGCCGCGGACTTCAAGGAGCGTCCCCTAACGGTCCTGGTCAATCGGCTCACCTATGAGGAGCAGACCTTGACCGTCAAGAACCGGGCCCCCTTCCAACTGCGCTTCCTGCCGGGATGGGAAATTTCCCCGGCCGCCTTCCAGGTGGACGGCGGTTTGATTACGGTCCAGGGCCGGGCGCGGGGGGCGGAAGTTTCGGGGAACCTGACGGTGCAGGACCTGAACGCCGATTTGCTGAGCCCTCTGGGCCTGCCCGTCCAGGGGAAGATCAACGGTAAGATGGTTTTGGCCGGCGCCCCCGGGGCCCCGGTAATCAGCGGCAACCTGTCCCTGGCGGCCGGCAAGATCCAGACCATTCCCATTCAAACCCTGACCGCGTCTTTGAGTTATGAGGACGGGCGCCTGCAGGTGGACGGCAACCTGCAAGAGGGGCTCCAGCAGTCACGTCTCGCCTGGAAGGGGACGGTGCCGGTGCAGCTCAGCCTCCTGCCGCCGAAGTTCAACCTGGGGGACCGCGACTTCTACCTGCGCCTCCACAGCGACAAGGCCAACCTCTGCATGCTGGTCTGTCTCAGCAAAGAAGTCCCGGACGCCCAGAGTTCCCTGGATCTGCTGGTGGAAGCCCGGGGCGACCCGCGGCGGCCCCAGATTTCGGGCTACATCCGCTGGGGCGAGGGCCGCATACAATTGCAAGCGACCGGGACCTCCTATCTCCTGGCAGCCGGCGAGATCCGCCTCCTGGGCGACAAAGTGGTGATCCCGGGGATCACCCTGACGAGCGAGGGCACCTTGCGCCTGTCCGGCGACCTGGAACTGGGGGGGGCCACCGCGGCCCGGCTCCGGGCCCAGTTGGACAACTTCCTGCTGTTGAACCGGGGCGGCAACCAGATCTGGACCAACGGCCAGGTGGACCTGAGCGGCCCCTTCAAAGCCTTGCTGGCGACCGGGCACCTGACCCTGCCCAAGGCCCAGTTCCGGCCCACCTTCTTCCGCTCCAGTCATGATCCGGACATTGTCCTGGTGCGCCACCGGCCCAAGGCCGAGGCCCCGGCCCAGGCCCCGGCCCTCTACCGGAATATGCGGGTGGACGTTCCCATTGAATCTCCGGGGAATGTCTGGCTGAAGGACCCCGTGGGTCAGGTGGAAATGACCGGCAAGGTCAGGGCCCTCAAAAAGCCGGGTCAAAAGCTGGTATTCGGCGGCGAGATCCGCGCCCTCAAGGGCACGGTGGACGTGCAGGAAAGGGAATTTAAAGTGGAGCGGGCCGCCATGATCCTGCCCGGGGTTCCCAGGGAACCCATCACCGTAACCGGCAAGGCCCTCCACCGGCTGGACGAAATTACCCTGGTGATGACGGTAAACGGCACCGTAACCAACCCCCAGATCCGCCTGGAGAGCGAGCCGCCCCTGCCGCCGTCGGACATGCTCGCCTACCTGGTCTTCGGGGCCCCCACCGCCGGCCTCAGCAAGGAGCAATACTACGCCCTGGGGGCCCAGACCCTGGGGGTCCTGGGCGGCATAACCTCAAAAAAGATCGGCGAACTTCTGGGAAGCAGCGTCCCCTTCCTGGGAGCCGGGGTGGCGGTGAAAAGCGGCACGGTGGCCGGCAAGGCCATCCTGGGGGTGGAAAAGAAGCTCACCCAGGACGTCACGGTCTCCTATCAGCGCAATTTTAACGAGGAGCGGGGCCAATACGAGCGCCAGGTGGTGATTGATTACAAGTTCAACAAGAGCTTCAGCGTCGAATCCCAGTTGGGAACCAGGAACTCCGGGGCCGACGTGTTCTTTAACTACGATTTTTAAGGGATTGGCGGCGCAACTCCAGCCCCCGGCGCACCAGGGCTGCCTCCAGGTCGGCGAAGTCATAGCCCGGCACCGGTTGGGCCCGCCACTCGGCCTCCAGGGCTTTCAGGGCCTCCCGGGCG
>JBGPBR010000280.1:0-3392 GCA_041481325.1 Desulfobaccia bacterium | reverse complement strand
CCCTTGCCCCAGACCCAGTGGGCCAGGGGATCGTAGACCAGCGTCACCCAGATGAGGCTAAAGAGCAGGAAGGATTTGAACCGCACCCGCTCCACAAAGGCGCCGGTGATCAGCGCCGGGGTGATCACCGCGAACATCATCTGGAAGGCGGCAAACAGCCCGTGGGGGATGGTCTTGGCGTAGTCTGGGTTGGGGGCCGCGCCCACGCCCCCCAGACCCAGGTAGTTCAGACCGCCGATCAGGCCGCCGATGTCCTGGCCGAAGGCCAGGGAGTAGCCGTAGAGCACCCATTGCACCCCGACCAGGGCCATGAAGACGTAGCTCAGGGTCAGGGTGGACAAGACGTTTTTCCGGCGCACCATGCCCCCGTAGAAAAAGGCCAGACCAGGGGTCATCAGCAACACCAGGGAGCAGCAAACCAGGAGCCAAGCAGTGTCGCCGGCGTTAAGGTTTTCCATAGTCTTCCTCAGTTTCCTGCGCGGGCGAGGCCGCAAGGCCACACCAATCCGGGGGAATGCAGGCCACGGGGCCCCATGGCCTGCATTCCTGAATCAACAAATTCAAACCAGCTGGTTGTTAAGGGGCTAGAGAATCGGCAGATAGCGCTCGATCTCGTAGGCGCTCACATGAATCCGGAAGCGGTCCCACTCGATCTTCTTGTTTTCCAAGAACTTGTTAAAGATATGGTCTCCCAGGGCCTCTTTGACCAGGGCGCTCTTTTCCACCTCCTGCACGGCCTCGTAAAGACTGCCCGGCAGTTCCTGGATACCCAGGCGGCTGCGTTCGGCCTCGGAGAGATGATAAATGTCCACTTCCACCGGCTCCGCCAGGGGATATTTATCTTCGATGCCTTTGAGACCTGCGGCCAGCATCACCGCGAAGGCCAGATACGGGTTGCAGGCCGGGTCCGGGGCCCGGTACTCGCAGCGGGTGGCCGTTTCTTTGCCCGGCTTGTACA
This sequence comes from Desulfobaccia bacterium, assembly GCA_041481325.1. GTDB lineage: Bacteria > Desulfobacterota > Desulfobaccia > Desulfobaccales > 0-14-0-80-60-11 > DASWLF01. The sequence continues at coordinate 2,434 of JBGPBR010000280.1, read as the reverse complement.
TGGGGACCCGCACCAGGGCGGAGCGGTTGCGGCGGGCCCAGGCCACGTAAACCGGGGCTTCATAGCCCGGCACCAGGCGCTTGTAGGAGTTGACCCACTGGCTGCAGATGCCGGTGATTTCCCGGGCGTGCTTCAGCAGCCCGGCGATGTAGTTTTTGCCTTCCGCCGACAGGTGATACTCATCCTTGGCGTCGTAGAAGGCGTTTTTGCTGCCTTTAAAGAGGGACTGGTGGGTGTGCATGCCGCTGCCGTTGATGCCGAAGATGGGCTTGGGCATGAAGGTGGCATAGACCCCGTTCAAAAGGGCGATGGCCTTCACCGTGGCCCTCAGGGTCATGGTCTTGTCGGCCATGGCCATGCCTTCGTCGTAGCGCATGTCGATTTCGTGCTGGGACGCCGCCACTTCGTGGTGGCTGTACTCGATGCGTACCCCCATGCGCTCCAGGGCGAAGATGGTGTGGCGCCGGAGATCGTTGCCCAGGTCCAGGGGCGGAGAGTCGAAATAGCCGCCTTCGTCCAGGGTCTCGGTGCCGGCATTGTTCCGGAAGTAAAAGTATTCCAGTTCCGGCCCCAGGTACTGGGTATAGCCCTTTTCCGCGGCCTTGGCGAGCATGCGCTTCAAGGCATAACGGGGATCGCCCGGATAAGGGGAGCCGTCGGGCAGCAGGATGTCGCAGAACATCCGGGCCACCGGTTGCTCTTCGGGACGCCAGGGCAGAATCTGGAAGGTGCTGGGGTCCGGTTTGGCGATCATGTCGGATTCTTCAATGCGGGAAAATCCCTCGATGGAGGAGCCGTCGAACCCCATGCCTTCGGTCATGGCCTCTTCCAGTTCGGAAGGGCGAATGGAAAAGCTTTTCAAGACCCCCAGGATGTCTGAGAACCAGATCTGGATGAAGCTGATCTCCTTGTCCCGGACCACCCTGAAAACGTCTTCCGCGGTTTGGCATGTATGGCAGTGCACTTTAATCCTCCTGGGCTGTCGATTTTATGAAACTTAAGCAAAGAATATACCAAATAAATTTTCAAATAAAATCATAAAGTTAACCAAAGTTATGTTTACAATAATGTAATTTGACAGGCGATATTACCTACAAGATTGTATAATTATCTTGATGACGCCTGATTCCCTCCTGGGTGCGATGATTTTTTTTATGGCGTTGGATAGGCTTGGTCTGGGATAAAATGATCAGGCCCCCTCAAGTGATGGCACCGGGTGGTGGAATTGCCATAAGATGGAGCACCCCCCGGCTTGTCTCATTTCTCGCTCCCAAGCTCCTGCGGGGGGGCGAAAATTTTAGCCCAAGCCCGGCTGGAAAAGTCTTGAGTTTCGAGCTTGAGATAAAAATGTAGGTGGGCACGGCCCACCAGCTTCCTGGCCCAAGTGTAGCTTGGGAAAATTTAGGACCGCCGCCCTCGGCGGTCCGGGCCCAGGCTGGAAAGCCGGTGCCACCGCAGCGGTTGATAATTTATGGGTGAGCCCAAAGCTCAGGCGGGACGGTGTCGATGACGATAAATATAGGGTGGCCAAGGCCACCCGTCAACCTGGCCCAGGCAAAGCTTGGGAGTCAGGGAAAAAGGCCGGGACCCCCGGGTCTCTTTAAACCAGGGGCAAGGGAGGCGTTCTGTAAGCCCTCCCTATCCGGCCATAATAATTAAAAATGCAACCTCGCAGACCAAAGACTTTTTTTCCGGCCCGGTTCTGTGTTAAGTTTTTATGGAAAACCCGAAAAAGGAACGAAGAACGAAGAACCAGTTATCGGATCCGCCCATGGCTGTTCGGACCCTTTGCGGTACCAGTCTCACCATACCCAACCTCATCACCCTGGCTCGCATCCTGCTGACGCCGCTGTTCATCATCTTCCTGATCCAGGGGCGCTACCACAAGGCGCTGGCGGTGTTTCTGCTGGCGGGGGCGAGTGACATGGTCGACGGGCTCATCGCCCGCACCATGCACCAGAAGTCGCGTCTGGGCACTTATCTCGACCCCATGGCCGACAAGATCCTGATGTCGGCCAGTTTCGTCACCCTGAGCATCTACCAGCAGATCCCCTCCTGGCTCACCGTGGTGGTCATCAGCCGGGACCTGGTCCTGGCCCTGGGGGTGTTGATCTTTAAGCTGGCGGACTACCAGTTGGTCATCAGGCCCTCCCTGGCCGGCAAGTTGACCACGGCCATGCAGTTGGCCACGGTGCTCCTGGTACTGGTGGAGAAGATCTGGTCAGTGCCTCCGGGGTTGCTGCCGGCCTGCTTCTGGATCACCGGCGGGCTCACGGCCGTTTCGGGCATCCATTACGTCTACGGCGGGCTCAAGCAGGTGAGCCTTTCCGGCAACGGCCCCGGAGAAGGCGGCCATGGCTGAAGTCATCGACCTGGAGCGCTTCCGGGCCAAGGTGGCCGCGGACCAGGGTTTCCGCACCTGGCTGGCCCGGTT
>JBGPBR010000279.1:0-3449 GCA_041481325.1 Desulfobaccia bacterium | reverse complement strand
GTGACGATCTGCAGGTGCTCCGGGGCATAGAGGTTGGCGAAGGCCAGGCCCTCGGCGAGGCTCGGGACGAGAAGCACCGCGGAATATTTGGCCAGGGCCGCCTCCATGATCTCCCGGCGGGGCAGATGCGGCAGTTCGGCGTCAATGATTTGGGCCACCGCCCTGGCCAGGTCGGCGGACGGGGTTACCAGCACCGCCGCGGCTTCGGGGTCGTGCTCCACCTGGGAGAGGAAATCCAGGGCCAGGAACCGGGGCTCCGCGGTCTCGTCGGCCAGGATCAGGGCCTCGCTGGGGCCCGCGGGGGAATCGATGTCCACCTGGCCAAAGACCAGGAGCTTGGCAGCGGTGACGTACTTGTTGCCCGGCCCCACGATCTTGTCCACCCGGGGCACCAGCCCGGTGCCGTAGGCCAGGGAGCCGATGGCCCAGGGGCCGCCGATCTTAAAGAGGCGCTGGGCCCCGGCCAGGTGCGCCGCCACCAGGGTGGCGGGGTTGACGGCCATCTCCGGCCCCGGCGGGGTGGCGGCCACGATTTCGGCGACCCCGGCCACGCGGGCGGGGATGATGCTCATCAGGGCGCTGGACGGGTACGACGCCAGTCCCCCGGGAATATAGCAGCCCACCCGGTCCAGGGGACGGGTGAGGCGTCCGGCCAGGATGCCGGGCTGCACTTCCATGGCCCACATCTCCCGTTCGAGCTGGGCCCGATGGAATTTCTCGATATTGGCCGCCGCGGCTTTGAGAGCGGCGAGGACCTTGGGGTCCAGGGCCCGGTAGGCGGCCTCGATCTCCTGGGGCGCGGCCTCCAGTTCCGCGGCGGTGAGGCCGGGTTTGAACTGCTCGTGCTGCCGGACGGATTCGAGGTCTCCTTGCTCCCGGATGGCCGCCAGGATGGGGGCCACCACGGCCAGCACCTGGCTCACGTCCTCCTGGGAGCGGCTCAAGATTTGCCGGCGCCTCTCCGGCGCCAAATCAGCCAAATATTCTATCTGCAAACCTGCCATATGCAGGCGCCGCCTTTCTGGGGTATATTTCGGTAGTTAAGATTATACAAGATTGTTAAAGGAAGCACAAACTTAAATGCTGCGGCAGCCAGGGCTTGCCGGTGGCTTGGCCGGGCCTTGGCATTCCGCCGACACCATGATTAAGTTGTTTAAATGCTGAGAAAATGAGAAACTGGTAGAAATTTAACCAAGATTTTAAGGTGATCGGGAATTATGAGAACCAGAAGACGCCGGAAACCAAGGCGGCCCTCGGAAGATGACCGCATCCTGCAGGCGTGCCGCGAGGCGGGCCGTCCCCTGCTCCCCGGGGAGCTGCACCAGTCGGTGCAAGTCCCTGCCGCCGGGCCGGAGGCAGTTGAGGCCGCGGTGGCCCGCCTGATAAACCAGGGGAAGCTGGTGGCCCTGAAAGGCGGCCGGGTGGGCCTGGCCGAGGAGATGAACCTGGCGGTGGGGGAGCTCTCGGTGCACCCCGACGGCTTCGGCTTCGTCACCCCGGAAAAGGGCGGCAAGGACATTTACATCACCGCGGTCAACCTGAAGGAAGCCTGGCACGGGGACCGGGTGGTGGTGCGCCTCGAGGGCACCCGGGGACGCCGCCGGGAAGGCCGGGTGATCCGCATCCTGGAGCGGGGGGTCAGAGAGGTGCTGGGCCTGCTGGGCCGGGCGGACGAGACCTACTTTGTGGCGCCCGAAGACGAGCACCTGATCTTCAACCTCATCATCGCCCCGGAGCAGTTGAACGGGGCGGCCCCGGGCCAGGTGGTGCGGGCCGCGGTGACCCATTACCCCACCGGGCATCTGAATCCCCAGGGCGCGGTCATTGAAGTCCTGGGGGCCCTGGAGGACGCCGAGGTCCAGACCCGCCTGGTGCTCCTGAAACGCGGCATCCCCGACGAGTTTCCCCCGGAAGTCCTGGCGGCAGCGGCAAAAATCTCTCCGGACTTCTCGCCCAAAGCCATCAAGGGACGGCTGGATCTCAGGGAACTCCCCATGGTGACCATCGACGGCGAGCACGCCCGGGACTTCGACGACGGGGTCTACGTGGAGAAAAAACCCGGCGGCGCCTACACCCTGTACGTTTCCATCGCGGACGTCAGTTTTTATGTCTCCCCGGACTCCGCCCTGGACCGGGAGGGCTGGGAGCGGGGCAACAGCGTCTATTTTCCCCAGCGGGCGGTGCACATGCTGCCGCCCGACCTGGCCACCGACATCTGCAGCCTCAGGCCGGACGTGGACCGCCTGGCGGTCACCGTCATCCTGGACTACGACCGCCGGGGTCGGTTGCAAAAGCCAAAGTTCGCCCGCACCGTGGTGCGCAACCACGCCCGCCTCACCTACCTGCTGGTCAACGATTTGCTGGACCCGAAAAACCGGAAGCTTAGGAGCGGCTTTCGGCCTTTTCTGCAGATGCTGGGCTGGATGGCGGAGCTGACCCAGCTTCTCAGGGAGCGCCGGGCCGAGCGGGGCAGCCTCCTCATGAGCCTTCCCGAGGCCGAAGTGGTGCTGGACGACAAGGGCTGGCCGGTGGACGTGCGCCGGGTGGACCTGCTCATCTCCCACCAGATCATCGAAGAGTTCATGATCGCGGCCAATGAAGCCGTGGCCGAGTACCTGGCTGAGCCCTGCCTGTTCCGGGTGCACGAGCGGCCGGACGCGGCCAAGATGGCCGCCTTCCGCACCTACCTGAAGGGTTTGAGTTTTGACCTCCCCAAAGAGGCCCACCGGGACCCCCGGGCGCTGCGGCAATTTCTGGACGAGGTGCGCGCCACCCCGCTGGCCCCCATGGTGCAGCTCATGCTGTTGCGCTCGCTGAAACAGGCCCGCTACGCCGGGGAGAACCTGGGGCACTACGGCTTGGCCACCGAGTGGTACACCCACTTCACCTCCCCCATCCGGCGCTACCCGGACCTCCAGGTCCACCGGTTGCTGCTGGCCAAGATGGCTGGGAAGAAGCCGCCTTTCTCCACGGAGCCGGATGACCTGGAGGCCGTGGCCCAGCACCTCAACAAGCGGGAACGAGTGGGCATCGAGGCCGAGCGGGAGATGCTGGCCCGCATGCAGGTGCGCTGCCTGGCGCACCGGGTGGGCGAGACCTTCACCGGGCGCATCACCGGGGTCAATGCCTTCGGGTTCTTCGTGTCCCTGGACGAGATCTACGCCGAGGGGTTGGTGCGCCTGGTGGACCTCCCCAACGATTACTTCAAGTATGACGAGGCCCGCCAGCGCCTGCTGGGACGCCGCACCCGGAAGAGCTTCGCCCTGGGGGACCCGGTCACCGTGAAGGTGGCCCACGTGGATATCCGCCGGCGCCACGTCAACCTGGTGCTGGCGGAGGAAGGGGCAGAGGGGAAGGACGATTAAAGAAAGGATATTGGGGGGAGGGCCAGGATTCCATCCCTGCCCTCCCCCCAAGCCCCCCTCACAACCCGTATAAGTTTAGGGGCG
>JBGPBR010000278.1:0-3468 GCA_041481325.1 Desulfobaccia bacterium | reverse complement strand
TATGCGAAAACTCCTGGTGATCCTTAACGCCATGCTCAAAAATCGTACCTACTGGAACCCACAGCTGCCTCTTGCAGCTTGACAGAAAAGACAGTCGCTACATTTACTACTCACTGCTTACTGCTCACTGCTTACTGCTCACTGACCCAGCTCCCGGACGATTTCAAAATGGTCCCGGGAAAAGAGGGGCTCATCTTGGAAGCTTACCTGGACCCGGTGCTCGGCGGCCAGGCGGGCCAGGAACTCCTGGCCCTCCTCCCGGATGATCTCCATCACCTGGGGGTGCGCCGCCAGCCACAGGTGATAACCGGGAAATTCCCGGGCCTCGGCGGCCAACTGCCGCATGATATCACAGGCCAGGGTAAAGCTGGATAAAACTTCCCCCCGGCCGGCGCAGCAGGTGCAGGCCGCGGTGACGTTTTGGGCCAGGCTGTCCCGCAAACGCTGGCGGGTCATCTCCACCAGCCCCAGGGAGGAGATGGGGAGGACCGTAACCTTGGCCCGGTCCCGGCTGAGTTCCTGCGTCAGGGCCTGGTAGACCTGCTCCCGGTGCGCCGCCTTCTCCATGTCGATGAAGTCGATGACGATGAGGCCCCCCAGGTTGCGCAGCCGGATTTGCCGGACGATCTCCTTGGCAGCCTCCAGGTTGGTCTGGAGGATGGTCTCCTCCAGGTGATTGCGGCCCACGAACTTGCCGGTATTGACGTCCACCGCGGTGAGGGCCTCGGTGGGGTCGATGAGCATGTAGCCGCCGCTTTTGAGCCACACCCGGGGCGAAATCAACCGCTTCCAGTCCGTCTCCAGGCCGAAATGGGAAAACAGCGGCTCCAGCCCGGAATAGAGCTCCAGCCGGTGCCTCTCCCCCGGGCTGAACGAGGCCAGATATTCCTGGGCCCGCTTAAAGACCTCGGGCGCGTCCACCACCACCCGGTCTATCTCGGGGGAAAACAGCTCCCGGAGAAGCCGCAAGACCGCTTCCAATTCCCGGTGCAGCAGGGTGGGGGGCGCACAGACCTTCCCCTTCCGCTTAATCTTCCGCCACAGAGGCAGCAGGACCTCCCGCTCCCGGGCCAGCTTCTCCAGGCTCTGGCCCCGGCAGGCGGTGCGGGCGATGAAACCGCCTTCCGGAGGTTTGATGGCCTCCAACATGGATTTCAAGCGCTGGCGCTCCTCTTCATCCGTGATGCGCCGGGAAACCCCCAGGTGCGCCAGGGTGGGCATGTACACCAGGTAGTGCCCCGCCAGGGCGATCTGGGTGGTGAGGCGGGCGCCTTTTTTCCCCAGGGGGCCGCGCATGACCTGGACCACAATTTCCTGGCCTTCGCTAAGGAGATCGGTGATGGCGTGGGCCTGGCGCCGTCTGACCGGCTCGGAAACCGAAGTCGATTCCTCCTTGACCCAAAGCTGATAAAATTCGTCCTCCTGGGCCGTGACTTCCTCGGCGAACAGATAGGCCGGGCGCTCCAGGCCCAGGTCCACGAAGGCCGCGGCCATGCCGGGCAACAGCTTCACTACCCGGCCCTTGTAGACGTTGCCCACCACACTGTCCCGGGGATGGCTCTCCACGTAGAACTCCGCCAGACGGCCGTCCTCCACCAGGGCCACCCGGGTGTCACACTCCGCCACGCTGATTAGAAGTAAGTTGGGCATGGGATTGGTTTTGTTGGGGGAGGACAGGCGTTGCTCCCTGGCCCTCCCCCCAAGATTTTCTATACACTCCTCATCTTCAAAATCCGCAGGCTGCGGGTCTGGCTCTCGTTCAAAGAGAAGACCGCGGCCAGGGCGTCCACGGCCCGGAGGTTGTCTTTTTCCATGATCTTAAGGTGCAACTCCAGGTGGCGGGGGTCGGTGACCTCCAGTTTCGCCACCTGGGGGCGCAGGTCGATCTGGCGCTCCTCCCGGGGCCGCTTCCGGGTCACCGGGAAGGTCTCCCGGGTCAGGAAGAGGTCCGCGGCCGGTCCCTGAAAGACGGGCTCCTCACTGGCCACCCGGTAGACCGCGTTCTCGAACCGCGGCGGCGCCAGGCGTCCGGGGAGCAAGGTTGCCTGCAGGATCTTCAGCCCCGGCGGCAGGGCCTGGTTCAGCCGGTCCACCAGGACGTCTGGCCCCAGCCGCCGGGCCAGGACCAGGTCCAGGGTCTCGCCCAGGCTTTCCAGGCCCACCGGCAGGGCCCCGTGGAACGACACCCGGGGCAGGGGGTGGAACCCGGAACTGAAAGTTAGGGGCAGGCCCGAGCGGCGCAGGCTCCGGTAAATGACCGACACCATCTCCAGGTGGCTGAGCCAGCGGGCCTCCTCCAGTTTGGCGTAGGTGAGCCGGTAGCGCCCCGGCTCCTCGCGGTCCGGGGCGGGGGCGGGCCCCGGCGCCGGGGCCGGAACCGGGGGGTCGTTGAGCCTCAGGACAATCCGGTCCTGGTCGCAGACGCCGCAATCCTGGCAGCCGGCCCGGCGGCAGTCCGGCGTTTCCACCCCCCGGTAGGCCCGGTCCCGCTCCTGGGCGAGAAAGGCCCGGCTGACCCCGCTTTCCAGGTGGTCCCAGGGCAGCGCCTCATCCGGGCGGCGCTCCCGCAGGTAGAAATCCGGGGCCACCCCGGCCTCGCTGAAGGCCTCCTGCCAGCGCTCCAGCCGCAACTGCTCGCTCCAGGCGTCCAGGCGGCAGCCCCGGCGATGGGCCGCCATTAACACCGGCGCCAACCTGCGGTCGCCCCGGGAAAAGACCCCTTCCAGCCAGGTCTGGGCGGCGCTGTTCCACTTGGCCTGGGTTTCCCTGCCCCGCAGCCGGTCCTTGACGGCGTGCAGGCGGCGCCGGCTCTCTTCCAGGCCCTCCTGGCCCTCCCACTGGAACGGCGTATGGGCCTTGGGGATAAAACTGGACAGGCTGACGTTGAGCCGGGGCCGCCGCCCCCGGGGCGCGGCCCGGAGAATTTGCTGCACCAGGGCGCCGATGGCCTCCCGGTCGGCGGCGGTCTCCCGGGGGAGACCGAGCATGAAGTAGAGTTTCAGCAGCTGCCAGCCCGCGGCAAAGGCCTGGCGGGCCGACTCGATGATGGTCTCTTCGGCTAAGTTCTTGTTGATCACGGCGCGCAGGCGCTGGCTGCCGGCCTCGGGGGCCAGGGTCAGCCCGGTGCGGCGCACCCGCCGGATCTGGTCCATGATTTCCGGGGTCAGGGTGTCGGCCCTGAGAGACGGCAGGGACAGGGCCACCTGGCGCGCCGCCGTCCGGTCCATGAGGGCCTTGAGGAGCGGCGCCAGGGGGCCGTAATCCCCCACGCTCAGCGACAGGACGGAGAATTCCTCGAAGCCGGTGGCCCCCAGGGCTTCTTCCGCCCAGGCCAGCACCGCGGCGGGGTCCCGCTCCCGCACCGGCCGGTAAACCATGCCGGCCTGGCAGTAGCGGCAGCCCCGGGTGCACCCCCGGGAGATTTCCAGGCCCAGGCGGTCATGGATGATCTGGCACTGGGGCACCAGG
>JBGPBR010000277.1:0-3489 GCA_041481325.1 Desulfobaccia bacterium | reverse complement strand
TATCACGGCAAACCCCACGACCGGGCGCTGCCGTCCGCGTCCTTCGATTTTTACCGGGTCTGCCTCCAGGACCACAACATCCTCAAGGTCCAGGGGGGGCGGCGGGACCTGGGGCTCTTTCCCCTGCTGCTCTACATTGTCACCCACGAATTGGTGCACCTGGTCCGGTTCAGCCAGTTTCTGGCCCGGTTCGAGGCCTCCGAGGCGGAAAAACTCCAAGAGGAGACCCGGGTGCACCGGCTGACCGGAAAGATCCTGGAACCGTTTAACTATATGAATATGCTGCCGGTAATCCGGTATTATGAAGATCACTGGCAAGGAGGTTTGCAGTATGCCCATCTATGAGTATCAATGCGCCGGGTGCGGCCGGGTCACGGAAAAGTGGCAAAAGATCTCCGAAGCGCCCCTCAAGGAGTGTCCCGTCTGCGGCGGCACCCTGACCAAGCTGGTCAGCACCTGCTCTTTCCAACTGAAGGGCAGCGGCTGGTACGTAACGGATTACGCCGGGAAGAGTCAGTCGCCCGACCCGGCCGGAACTTCCCAGGCATCCGGCTCCGACAACGGCGCCGCGACAGGGGCCGAAAAGTCCACCACCGAGTGCAGCGAGCCCGCTTCCCCGCCCAAGAAGTTCGAGTGAAAGACCAGTTAACCCCTCCCCGGGTGGGAGAGAAAGAGAGCCACAGTTGGCGGAAATCAAGAGTGCTTTAGAGCTGGCCCTGGAAAAGGCCGAGCGCTACGGCAAGGCCTCCAAGGAAGAAGTCGCGGCGGCCCAATACCAGGAACGGGGTCGGCACCTGGCGGTGCAATATCTCAAGGGGGAAGGCGACCTGGAGGCGGAACTCAAGAGCCCGCCCCCGGCAGACCAGGCCCCGGCCCGCACCGCGGCCAAGGAAGTTTTCCTGCGCAGCCTCATCCTGCCCCGCAACGGGGAGGGAGACTCGCTCCTGGACCTGGCCCTGGCGGGCTTGCTGCTGGTGGCCGACAACCAGAAGGCCGTGGCCCGGCACCAGGCGGAGCTAGGGCAACTGCTGCAGCAATTCATCCAAATCCGGAACAACGCCCTGCAGCAACTCAAGGCCAGGTTCTCCGCTGGCGTCGGCCAGGTGGAGCGGGCCATGGAGGCGAAGATGGGCCAGAAGGTGCGCCTGGAAGTGGAGCATCTGCCCCAATTCCAGGAAGAGTGGCGCCGCTTCCTGGGGCAGCTTCACGACCAGTTCGACCCGAGGCTGGAGGAACTGAAGGCCAAGATGCTGCGGGCCTGAAGTAAGCGCTATTTCTGGTGGCACCGGCGTCTCGCCGGAGCGGCGCCGGCTAGACGTTCATGAGCCGCAAATGTCTCACCCCCTAAGATGAAAAATTCCCCCTGCCCTTTTATTAAAGGGGGGTTTTAAAAGTCCCCCTGTGAAAAAGGGGGATTTAAGGGGATTTGATTTTTCACGGTAAAGCCTGCGGCTACCAAATAGCAGATGCAAATGATAAGGGCGACCCGGCGGGCCGCCCTATTTTATGCCTGTTTTATCCGACCCTGCAACCGACACAAGCGTCGGAAATTATCCCCCAGGATGGCCCGGGTTTGGGGCTCCGGCAGGTTGAGGCTCAGGATCTTCGTCACTTCCGTCCGGGGCTGGCTGAAGGGATAGTCGCTGCCGAAGAGCAGGCGGTCGCCGCCGTAGCGCCGGATGAAGTCCTTGATTTCCGGGAGCGCCGCGGTGGAGGTGTCGGCGTGGACGTTGGCCCGGCCCCAGACCCCGTGGCGGTCCAGGGGCACGTAGCCGCCGTTCAGACCCCCCAGGTGCGGGATAATAATGGGGATATCCCCTGCCAAATTATCCAGGAAGAAGAGGGTGTTCTCCAGGGTCTCCTCCAGCAGGATGGGCAAGCCCCGGGCCGCAACCGCCTCCAGGAACCGCCGGCAGCGCGGATCATCATAGTGGTACTCCGGCTCATTGCCGTGGCGGTGCCACTTGACGGCCACGAAATCCGGCCCCAACTCCTCCCGGGCGAAGTCGTTCCACACGAAGAAATAGGGATAGATGCCCAGCTCCGCCTCGGCGCTGATTAAGTCCAGGAGGTACCGGTGGGCCCGCCGGCGGCAGGCCTGCCACTCCGGGGGGTCGGTGAATCGGGGATCGTAGCGGTCGTAGATGTCTTCCACCGGGGCGATGACCGCGGCGCCGCTGATGCCCGCGTCCTTCAATAGCCCCCGCACCTTTTGCCAATTCCAGGAGACGTTTTGCACCCCGGTGTGCACGTGGCAGTCGATGATTTTGTAAGTCATGGGGCCACCTTACCCGGTCCCGGATCTTAACTGAAAGCTAAAACCTGACGGCTGAAAGGTTTTCTCAGCAGGTCAGATGCAGGGCCGCGGCCAGTCGGCGCCGGCCGGCCAGGTCGTTGATTAACGGTACTGCTTCCCGAGTGGGTTTGATGACGACCTCGATGCCCCGTTCCTGCAAGTAGGCTTCCAGTTCCGGGTCAACCCGCAGGTATCCCGGGTTGCCGGTGCCCACCACCAGTACCTGAGGGTCCGCGGCCAGGGCTTCGGCCACGTCGCCGGCCTGGAGGAGGTGGGCTTCCTGGCGCCACCAGTCGCTCTTGATGTGGCCCGGCCAGATGAGCAGGTCGCGGCGGAATTCCCGGCCGTCGATGACCAGACGGCCGAATTCGTAACTGTCGATGTGCATTGGTCCTCCTTGCTAACCCCTGGAGTTGCCGCACCAGGCCCTTACAAAACCACCGGGGCCTGCCTAAAAGCGGCCGCCGCCCCGGTAGATGTCAAAGTAAGGCGGGGTGTACCAGTACTCCAGTTCGGGGGGATACCACTCCCGGGGCACCGGGTAGTAGTATTTTTCCCAGGTGGGCGGCCCCCAGAGGTGGATCTGCCGGGCCTTGAGCAGCAGAAAGCCGTCCTTGGCGCCTGCCACCACCCCGGCTACCACCAGCCTGGATTTGGGCTCATAATAGTTGGAGTCCAGCCACTTGTCGCTCTCCACCAGGAAGGTGCCGCCGGAAGCGGTTCCCACCGGGTACAGGCGTCTGTCCAGGGTGCGCTGGTCCACCGCCAGCAGACTGCCATTGCCCCAGGGCTGCACCCGCATCACTTCGCCCCCCAAGATCTCCACCCGACCCTGGTATCGGTCGGGATGGGCCGCAAGTTCGGTGAAACCGACCTTCTGGCCGGCCTCCTGCTGCAAGCTGGTGGAAATAACCGGCCCGCAGCCGCTGAGGGCCAGAAGCAGCGCCAGGGTCGCTAGGAAGATTTTCATTGCAGTGCACTCCTTCGGGGTAAATTACCCCCCGGCCGCTTCCGCGTCGTTACCTAGATATTATATAATAATATAAATTTTGGGAGTGTTACCGTAAGATACATCAGACGGAGGATTGCCCAATTTCTCGTTCCCAAGCTCCTGCTTGGGAACGATAATTTTACCCCAAGCTTTGCTTGGGGACCTCTGGTTATTGCATACAACCTATTGAAATCAACCTAAT
>JBGPBR010000276.1:0-3510 GCA_041481325.1 Desulfobaccia bacterium | reverse complement strand
CTGAATTATCGGGCCCACCCAGCGGCCTTCTTTGATCCTCTGATAAAACGGCGTCAGAAAGATGATCATCAGGATGGGCGGCAAAAAGATGGAAACCGTGGCCACCAAGGCCCCCAGTAACCCCTCGAGCCAGTAACCCACAAAGGTGGCGGTGATGATGATCGGGCCGGGAGTGACAAAACCCAGCAGGATGCCGTCCAAAAATTGCCGCAAGGTGAGCCAGCCCAGGTGGTCCACCATGTCCCATTGGAGGATGGGAATCATGGCATAGCCGCCCCCGAAGGCCACTACGCTAATCTTGAGGAAAATCCAGGACATCAGACCCAGGTTGCGGTTCAAGTTCCAGAGGCCCCAGACCCCCAAGGCCAAGGCCGTGACCGTGGCCGCCACCTGGGTGATAATGAGGCCAAATTCAGGGGTGGGGCCGGCAGGCGCCCCGGTCCCCGGGCTTTCCTCCCGGGCAAACCTTAACCCCAGAACCAACCGCAGGCCACCTGCCGCCAGAAACACCAGGAGATAGTTGACCCTGATCCAAAGGGCCGCCAGGGCCAGGAAGGCGATGACCAGGTCCAGCCAGTGCCGCCGGATAATGGGCGTAAGCCGCCAGAGGGCTTGCACCAGTAAGGCGATGACTACGGCGCTGAACCCCCGGGAAACTGCCTTGACCCAGGGGAGGTCGCCATAGCGGCCATAGAGAAAGGCAAGGCCCAGCATGAGGAAAAAGGCGGGGAGGATGAAAGCGCCCGCCGCGGCCAGACCTCCCCTGCTCCGGCGCAGGCGGTAGCCCACATAGGTCGCCAATTGCACCACCGTGGCCCCCGGCACCAACTGGCACAGGGCCAGCCCGTCCAGAAAATCCTTCTGGCTCAGCCAGCCTTTTTCCTGCACCACCCGGCGGCGGATCGGCTCCACCATGGCCAGGCCGCCATAGGCGGTGGCGCCCAGATGAAGAAAAGTCCTGGTTATATCCCCTAGCGATGGCGCCTTCATAGGATTACCGACCCTATCCTTTCCGGTGATGAAATCCCCTCCCGCGGCCGATTGTACCTGAAGCTTAAAATTTTGCTAATCAAGATGCAACAACACGGAAAAGCTATTGCATACGGCCCACACCGCCTCGTCGGCCCGAAGTTCGAGGCGGCGGCTGTCGCTGGTTACCAAGGAGCCTAGCTTCGTTCCAGCGGCGATTTTTCCACAGTCGCCATTCCCAGCGGCGTCTATTGCTATCTCCGGGAGGGCCGCATGAACCGGCCTCTCACCTGGGTGGTGATCCTGGGAACCTTACCGGGGCTCGGGTTCGGCGCCCTGATCCGCGTCAAGTGGCTGCCGGTCAAAGTCTTCCCCTGGGCCGGTAAAATTATATCTTGATAATTTATTGTTTATACAGTATATATATTATAGAAAAGGCTTCCAAGGACAGGGAATAACGATGAAACTTAAGCAACCCGAAATAATCTTATGGGATGAGGTGGAATTTGCGGAGGAAGGCTGTCATCCGGACCGGTTCTGCTCTGAGTTCCCCTCCGGGACAGCCGCGAGTCAGCCAGCCATTGCTGCAATTCATTTTGGGCCCCGGCTATCATTTGCGCCTCGCCAGGGCGGATCCCTGATGGATGGTTACCCCTGGGTCGCCCCCGGCTTGCAGTATCAGCCCAGCTACCGCCGGCCGGCCCGCAGCCTGATAGCCGCAGTCGCCTCAAACCCAGAGAGTTGCGGGATGCCCACCAGTTAGCGGGCAATTTCCCGCCCGTCCCCTTAGGCAAATTTTCCTTCCTTAAGCCCTTGGCAGGGGGTGGAAAAAAGTTTTCCCTTGCCATCCTGAACCAGGTTAATGATCGTATCCCTCTGAACATACAAGATTCTGCGCGGTGCTCAGAATGACAAATTCTCACGGTTGGAAGGTTTTCAACCCCCGGTCAGTTAGTACATCGAATCGGCTAAAAAAAATGCAGGGCCACGCTCACGCTGACCCTGCTGCCCACCCCGCTACCCTCTGGCCTAGAAATTATTTTCTGCCAGTCCGTTGCTTAGTAAACATGCATATGACATGCCAGTTTGTAAGTAGTTGATATTTAATGGATATTTAATTTGCGCTCAAATCAGATTTTGTCCAAAATCCAAGACGAATTCTTGTTCCGCCCCCCAACAAGTAAGGCGATAAGGGCAAATATCTCATAATATGGTGTAATTTCCAATAGATATGATTATAAGCCCGGCTACCGCGACTCAGGCTTTAACTTGTCAATATTCAGGACAAACTCCAAGATTATCTACAGATCTGAACCCTTTCCTGATTGCCGATCCGGACCTCTGGACGAACTCGCAGCGCCCCGACAGAAAGAAAGACATGGATGGGGGGAGTTAGAACCTGTCTGGAGATTTCTCCGGAGGTGCCCCTCCCCTTCCCAAATCCCCATTTGACAAGTAAGGGCCTTTTGGGATAATAATTTCTTGGAAATATCGCCCTGTTAAGCCTCAAGGAGAAATAGATGGCCATTGAAGAATTCCCCCGGATGAAGCGTCTGCCCCCGTACGTCTTTGCCACCGTCAACGCCTTGAAGATGATGGCCCGGCGCCGGGGAGAGGATATCATCGACCTGGGCATGGGCAACCCCGATATGCCCACGCCGCCGCACATCGTGGACAAGCTCGTGGAAGCCGCGGGTAAGGCCGCCAATCACCGGTATTCCGCCTCCCGGGGCATCACCAAGCTCCGGGCGGCCATCTCCGACTGGTACAAGCGCCGCTATGACGTGGACATCGATCCGGAGACCGAGGCCATCGCCACCATCGGGGCCAAGGAAGGGCTCTCCCACCTGGTGTTGGCCACGGTGGAGTCGGGCGACGTGGTATTGGTGCCCAACCCCACCTACCCCATCCACGCCGCCTCGGTGGTCATCTCCGGCGGCCAACTGGTGAGCATCCCGCTAACCCACGACCGGGATTTCTTCGAGGACCTGGGCAACATCACCGAGCTTATCCGGCCCCGGCCCAAGATGCTGATTATTTCCTTCCCCCACAACCCCACCACCAGGTGCGTGGACCTGGAATTTTTTAAGCGCATCGTGGAGTACGCCCACAAGTACCAGGTATTGATCATCCACGATTTCGCCTACGCCGACCTGGTCTTCGACGGCTACGTAGCCCCCAGCTTTCTCCAGGTGCCCGGCGCCAAGGAGGTGGGGGTGGAGCTTTTTTCGCTGTCCAAGAGTTACAACATGCCGGGGTGGCGCATGGGGTTCGTGGTGGGCAACCAGCGCCTGGTCCACGCCCTGACCCGCATCAAGAGCTACCTGGACTACGGGGTCTTCCAGCCGATCCAGATCGCCTCCATCATCGCCTTAAACGGCCCCTACGACTGCGTGCAGCAGATCGTGGCCACTTACCAGGAGCGCCGGGACGCCCTGTGCCGGGGCTTGCACAACATCGGCTGGCGGGTGGAGCCGCCCAAGGGCACCATGTTCGTCTGGGCCCGCATCCCCAGAAAATTCCGGCACCTGGGCTCGGTGG